>CAYPZI010000027.1:0-28873 GCA_964415185.1 uncultured Balneolaceae bacterium
CTTGTAACCGCCTGATTCGTAGTCAGGTACTCTATCCAGTTGAGCTACGGGTGCATATCAATACTTTAAAAAATCAATCAAAAAACAACGTGCCCGACAGGATTCGAACCTGTAACCGTCCCGACCGCTGTCGGGATACTCTATCCAGTTGAGCTACGGGTGCATGTTATAAAAATTCATTTCGTAACTGCGAAATCCCGACCACTGTCGGGGTTGAGCTACGGGTGCATTCTGCTTTTCAATATTATTGTGCAAAAACCTGACAGCACCTGCCGGATCTGTCAGCGTTGTGAACCAAAGATAATTCCCATTGACGCTGATCCCGACGCGTCGTCGGGAAAAAACACCAGACCACACTGTTAGGTCGCTAAACGCATAAACTGTCGGTTAACACATGCGATTTTAAAACAAACTCAAAGATACACTTTTTGAGATCTTTACTCAATCGATTAGGTGAAAAATCACAAAACACGTTATATTACGTTGCTAAAAGAAAAACGGAAAACCGCACAATTTTTTGATTATGGCAGGACATTCGAAATGGGCGAATATTCGTCACAAGAAAGCCAGGGAAGATGCGAAAAGAGCAAAGGCGTTTACACGTCATATCCGGGAAATTACCATTGCTGCCCGAGAGGGAGGCGGCGATCCGTCAGCCAACCCGCGGCTCTCGCTGGCAATAGAAAATGCCAAAGCAGTCAACCTGCCCAAGGATAATATCGAACGGGCCATCAAAAAAGGAACCGGTGAGCTCGAAGACGGCTCCGGAAATTATGAGGAAGCTACCTACGAAGGATATGGCCCCGGCGGAATTGCCTACTTTATCGAGGTAACCACCAACAACTACAACCGCACTGTTGGGGAAATACGCCACATCTTTACCAAATTCGGCGGAAACCTGGGTACCGATGGATCCGTTGGCTATCTTTTTGAACAAAAGGGTGAGATCCGTGTGCCTGCCGAAGGGCTCGACGAAGAAGAGTTCATGCTCAGTGCCATCGATGCCGGCGCCGAAGATGTAACACTCGAAGAAGACTTTTTCGAAATCATTACAGCCCGCGAGTCTCTCATCGACGTCCGGAACACTCTTGAAGATTCGGGATATACTATCGATTCTGCAGAACTGGTCCGAATCCCTGTCACAGAAGTCAAAGTTGACAGCGAGACAGCCGCCTCAAACCTGAAAATGATGGAAAAATTTGAAGAGAATGACGACGTTTCAAACATCTTCACAAATATGAAAATGGATGATGAGGTTATTGCCCTCTCCGGCAATTTGTAATCGTATAATCAAACCTTGTTTGCTTCGTTACCGATGTTGCGGATAAAAAAATAAAACTGATATTGCATGAAACACGTGATCTACATATTCCTGATTTTTTTTCTGACTGCCGCCTCAGTCAATGACGCCAGAAAAGCGAACGAGGCATTCCGGAACGGGAACTACGCCGAAGCGGTGGAACTCTATAAAAAAGCAATTGAAGACGATCCCGAAAATGCCCGGCTCCATTTCAACCTTGGCAATGCCTATGCCAGGCTGGGAAATATTGAGGAAGCACAAGCTGCCTACGAGCAATATAAAACCCTTGCGGAAAACGAGGAACAACAGTCACTTGCCGATTACAACACAGGCAACATCTATGCGGAGCAGCAAAAATTTGATGAAGCGATTGAAAAGTACCGCGAGGCCCTGAAAAAAAACCCGGATGACGCTGATGCCAAACACAATTATGAGCTGGCATTGCAAAAGAAGCATCAACAGGAACAGGAGCAACAACAGCAACAAAACCAGGACGAAAACAAAGAACAGAACCAGGATCAGCAACAACAGCAGCAACAGCAAGACCAGAATCAGGATCAACAGCAACAACAAGACCAGCAAAATCAGCAATCGGATGCGGATTCCAAAAACAGCGAGCAGCAGCAACAGCCTCAGCAGATGAGCCTTGAAGAAGCAAAGCGGGTGCTGGATGCCCTCGAGCAGAGAGAAAAAGAACTACTCAAAAACATGAAGAAAGAATCAAGTGAAAGTAATACACGAAATGAAAAGGACTGGTAAGGCATTTCTCCTGCCTGTACTTTTAATTTTACTATTCGCAGGCAAAACCGCAGCACAGGATTTTTCTCTCGATGCCACAGTTTCCGAAAATAAAATTTTTATCGGCGAACAGTTTACTCTTACCATTGAAATAGAGGGAAGTACAGTACGAAATGTGCAGATGCCCGATTTACCGGAATTCAGGGGCGTCAGGCTTCTCTCACCCACTCCCTCGAGGGGTACAAGCATCAGCGTAATCAATGGCCGTACAACCACTGCCATCACGTACACCTATTCCTTTATCGCCCGTGAAAAAGGGAATTTCGAAATTCCACCGATCACTGTACCCATTGATGGTGAAAACCACCAAACAGCTCCGATTCGAATTGAGATCATTGAAAAAGACAACCTCTCTACCGATTCCACGCGCCGGCTGCCCGATATTTTTATGGAAGTCGAATTGAGTGACAGTAATCCGGTCCGCGGACAACAGCTTGTGGCCAATTTTGTACTCTATTTCAAACAGGGTGTTGAGGTAACCTCCTACCAGCCCACGCCCGGCTGGCGCACCGACGGCTTCTGGAAAGAGGAGCTTGAAAATATTGAACAGCCGAAAGCGGAATCCGAAATTATGAACGGTGTTCGCTATCGTAAGGCTACTCTTTTAAGATATGCCTTGTTTCCAACCAAGAGCGGCAACCTGGAATTGAATCCTTTTTCATTTAATCTTGGTGTGCGAAGCCGCCCCGAACGAAATGATCCTTTTGGAAGCTTATTCGGCGGATTCGGTACGAACCAGCGCCGGATTACGGTCGAAACCGAAAAGATGAATGTAAGCGTAAGGGAACTTCCTCCGTTTTCCGATGCCATAGACATTGGTGCCGTCGGAAACTTTAATGTCCGTCGCGAAATATCTGACACAGATTTTATGGTCGGAGAAACCATCGAACTTAAAACCACCATCCGGGGAACCGGTAATATCCCTCTGATATCAAAACCGGATTATATGCTTCCACAGGGTTTTGATATTTACTCTCCCGATGAAAGCAGTGATGTTCAACGGCGGGGCACCACCATTCGCGGCACAAAAACATTTACTGACCTGATAGTAGCCAAAAACCCCGGCACTTACACTTTTCCCCGCGAAACCATTGCCTGGTACAACCCCGCTTCCCGCCGCATGGTACGTGAAACGCTGCCGCCGATTTCATTCACTGTAAGCAGGCCTGCCGGTGACGGCCAAATCATAACAGCATCCGATCGGTTTTCAATCAGTCCGCTAACCGGCCTTGCAGTCTGGCAGAATCAGAATAATTCCGTTTTCTCAACATTTTGGTTCTGGCTTTTGGCTCTCCTCCCCGTTGTTTCGATTTCAGTTGCTTATTACCGCAAAAAGCTGAACGAAAAATTGGAATCTGATTCTGATTTTGCACGTTCGCACCGTTCACTCGAGAAGGTGGAAATGCTTATCTCCGAAGCAAAAGAGAAGCTTGCGCACCACGAACCAAAACAGGTTTATGGTATTTTACACAAAGCTGTCTCCGGATATATTTCAGACAAGCTGAAACTCCCCGAGGCAGGCCTTTCAGACCGGGAGCTGATTGATCAAACCCGTAACAGGGTAAATGATGATGAGATTTTGAAACCTCTTAAACAGCTACTTGACAAGTGCGCCACCATCAGTTATGCACCGGCCGGTTCCGACAGTGATATCATGCAAGATATTCAAAAGGCTGAAACCCTGATTAAAAAACTGCACAAGAAGCTTTGAACAAATTCCTGTTTTTTTTCGGACTGATATTCACACTGGCATTTTCCCAGTTGGTACTGGCTCAGCAGTCCCGCTTCGACCGGGCTAACGAACTTCTGTCTCAAAACAATATTGAAGAAGCTGTTGATATATATAAAGAACTTGAATCTGAAGGATACTCCTCCGGTTCGCTTTGGTTCAATATGGGAATATCGTACGTTCAGATGGATTCGCTCGGTAAAGCCAAATTCTACTTTTTGAGAGCCGGCGAATTCCAAAACACCGAAGAAGTCGCAGATGAAGCCCTGAACTTTATTGAAGATCGACTCAGCCGCAGAAGTGCAGTGCTGCCGCGGCTCCCTTGGGAAAGGTTCTTTGACTGGCTTTCCTATGTTTTCGGAAAACAATTCCTCCTGATCGGCGGCCTGCTGCTGCTGAACGGTGCTGCCGGACTAGTGATCACCGGCTGGTTTGTTGATAAAGGCAAAATATGGTTCAAGCGATCGTCCTTGGCAATTGCTGTAGCCGGCCTATTCTCTATTCTGAGTTCTGCCTACCTGGATTATACCGACGACCGGTACCTGACCGGCGTTATGGTTGAAAATCAAACCGTAATGTACCAGGCCCCGGATACCGAATCGGCTGTCATTACAACCGTTTATGAGGGCTACCAGATGACAGTAGATGCTTATGAAAGCCGGGAACAGAAAGGCTGGAACTATGTGCGGCTTCAAAATGGCATGTTTGGGTGGATAGACTCGGATTTGATCATGACGTTTTGACCGCTGTGCTTTCGTGGTGTCCGCCGTGGTAAAGTAAAAGCAGTCAGTATACAATTGGCAGTACACAATAAACAGCAACGGAAACCCGCAGCCTCATTCATTGGCTAATTCAATAACAGGCAACCTGCCAGGATCAGTTCGGTTATTCTCTGGCATAAACCTCTCCAGCGCCTGAATACGGGGAATATGACACCTGCCGTAAATACAAGTGCAAGCCAGCCGGCCGCTTCAAAAACAATACCTCTGACTACCTCCTCACCTGACAGCCCAAACAGCGCAACTATGCCGCCGGCATACTGAACGGCACCCCCAAGGTTATGAAATTGCTGATTTGCGCTTCCCCACAACGGCGAGCCCGGATCGGCAGGAAAAAAAGCCGAAACCGTATATCCCGTTCCCATTGAGAGAGCCAGCACCGTAAAAAAAACGGCCTCTTCATGCTGAACATTGATTAAATTGCCTGCAAGAAAAAAAAGAAGTCCAACCGGTAGAAACAATCCCAGGTTCACCCGTTTTGTAAACACAATCTCCGAATGCCCAAGCTCGCTTAAGGTATGTCTTAGCCGGTTGTATCCGTCTATTTTATTCCCGAAATAAATATCCCCTGCTATTATCAAAAGCACCGCTGTCAATAAAATCCAAGTAATAAGTTCCATAAAACTCAGAGAATTACTATTGCCGGATTATGAATCTTTGTGTCATCGCATCTCAATATAGTCACTTCTTCTATAGTTATCTTTCATTGATAACATTGCGTTTCTCTGTGCAAAACATTGTGTTACTCTGTGGTGAAACCTAAAAGGCTAATTCATTACAATGACTACGGTGAATTTCAATGAAAGCAATTCTCAAATTCAAAAAAAATACCCTTTGAAAACACTCAAATGGATTAAACAGAGTGTTTAACAGTGTTCCTCACTGAGTTTCACAGAGTAGTTTCATCTTTTTTTAACCCCTGTCCTGGCGCATTCTGACCGGTACGGTTACCTCAACCTTTTCTCCCGATGCCAGGTTCAGGGTGATAATAAATTGATCCCCTTCTTTTAACGTCCTGTTCAGCTTCATGAGCATGATGTGTATACCTCCGGGCTCAAGCCTCACGGTTGACTGAGGCGGCAGTTGCAACTCCTCAATTTGTCTCATCCCCATCATTCCTTCCTCACGCTCATACGACTCATGGACTTCAACAATACCTGCAACCTCCGTTTCAACCGATTGAATCGTATCCTGTTTTGAATACCCGTTTGTAACAAGCAGGTAAACCGCTGAATTTCCATCTTCGGCACCCGGCCTCGCCCAACCATCGGAAACATGAATTCCCGGTTCAGGCAAGACTGTTTCGGATTCAGGCGTATTCTCACCGCATGAAATCAAAAAAAATATAACCGGCAAAATGGCCAGGCTTTTGTGGGCATTTAAAATCATCTTATACTTTTTATAAAAATTTTATTCCGGCGATATATTCATTGAAACGAACTTTATTTCATACTGAGCCTTCGGTTGAAAAGAATCGTCAGGTTTAATCTGACAAATACAATTCCATTGAAAGCATGGTTGATGATTGTTTGGGAATTTCGCCATAGATAACATTTCTGTTTTCATCAATCAGGGATTTAATTTCATTGTAAGGAATTAAATAGGGTTCAGGGTCATAAAACGGACTTGACTTTGTCTTGTCAAAAAGGACCCCCTCATCATTTATTTCAATAATTTCACCGTAAAAAGTTTCATTGATCTTATTAATCAGGGCGGGCGCTTTGTCTGACCATACGGCCTTTGTTTCAAAATAACCCTCCAGGCTGCAGGAACAGTCCGGCCTTTTGTCGAGCGTAGCAGCTTTCTTTGTAGAAGCGCATGATGATAAAAGCAGAGAAACCACAGTTAAACACATCAGGCCTGCCTGCCAATTCAAATATCGAGGAATATTCATTTTTTTAGAATGTGACTTTTAAATCCCAACAATTTTAACGTTTATAATGTATGAATTTTTTTTAAATCATAACCAATTTTCCAGGTCTTCAATAATAATTTGCGGCTTGGTCATGCTCCCGCCGTAATCCATAATCTGGCGTGAGTGTTCATCAATCAACAAGATTTTATCCGAGTGATTGATAAAATAGAGTTCATTGCCACTTTCGGTTTCCTTCGTATAGGAAACTTGTGTCCTCACAGTCATTCGCTCCATAAACCTCTCAATAGTTTCCTTATCGCCGGTTAAAAAATGAAACGGCGGCCTGTTCATATCGAACGCCTCGGCATACTTTTGCAGTACTTCGGGCCGGTCTCTTTCCGGATCAAATGTTACGGCTACAAACCGGGTATCACCCGGATCTTCCATCTCCTGGTGTATTTTTTTCAGGTTGGCGGTTATAAATGAGCAGATATCAGGACAGTTGGTGTAAATAAATCCCATAACAACCGGTGCGCCTTTAAAATCGTCAGGAAAAATAACCTCGTTGCCAAACTGGTCGGTCAGCTCAAAACGGACGTCGTTAAAATCGTCCTGTACATCCTGCGCACAGCCATAAATCACGACAGACAATAAAAATAGTGTAATACTCCTCAATAACATGCTTTGTTCTCTTTATGGTTACAAACTTCAAATTCAAATTCCAGTGTTGAGTGGTCAATAGAAAACCGTTCCAGCAACAATTTCTTGATTTCCGATTTGATTTCTTCAAGCATTCCGGCATCCGATCTTTTGATTATAACGTGGCATTCGAGAAGACGTTGCTTTTCGGACAGATTCCATACATGCACATGATGTGCGTCAATAACATGATCGGCCGACTCAATCGCTTCCCGGATTTCATCCACGTCAATATCTTCGGGTGTGGCCTCCATCAGGATATTGATCGTTTCCCGCAAAAGCCCGTAGCTGTGATAGAGTATATATGCTGAAATCAGAAGTGTAATGATGGTATCCACGATATAGATATCGTAAAACCAGATAACAAACCCTCCGGCAATAACAGCTACTGAACTGACGGCATCCCAAAAAATATGGATATAGGCACTTTTAATATTGAGATTCGATTTTGAATCCCTGTGTAACAGCATGGCTGTTATCACATTACCCGCCAGGCCGATCAGAGCAACCCAAAACATTACACCGCCGTCAATCGGCTGCGGATCCCAAAACCGTTCAATGCCCTCTTTGATCAGGAAAAAAGCAATGATAACCAATGCCACCAGGTTGATGAAAGCGGCAATGATTTCCGCACGCCTGTAGCCGAACGTTTTGCTGTCGTCCGGCTTTCGAAACGATATTTTCCTGGCAACCAGTGATATTCCAAGTGAAGCTGTATCACTCAGGTTGTGTATGGCATCCGAAATGAGTGCAAGGCTGTTAGAAAGGATCCCGCCCACAATTTCGGCCAGGGTAATTACCAGATTTAAAGCAATAGATATCCAGAGACGGCGTGTGGCGGTTCCGCTTTCGCGATTATAATATCCAGGATGGTGATGCCCCATAGTGCCTCATGATATCAAATCAAGGTGAAGAATTGGTGAAATTATTCCATCCCGTCGGAAGCCACCGGCGTCGCTTTTAAATATTCATTTTCATAAACCGAAATCATCTTCTTCATGAATATACCGGCTGCGTTCATTGCAAATTCATCCAAAAGCTCGCGTTCTAGCCCGTCATTTACTTCAAATGTGACGGCATCAACCCCGAACGTGTGCCACGTCCAGTTTTTGGCGATGGGCGCCGAGGTGTCAAATGGCTCAATATTGATTGGTACATCCGTCATAGTGTTGGTTAGCGTTTCGTGCCATTCGTAGGTAAAATGTTGAGGAAAAGTGGAAATATCACGATTGATGGGGTAAAAGATATTCTCATCGGTTGAGTGGAAGTCAATTGCATAAAATACCTTTTTGTCAGTTCTGTCACGCAAAGGCAGAAATGCATCCCTTACCGCTCTTGTTTCCGGCTGGTTGAAGGCACTCCAATCCCGGTTCAGGTCAACTCCCCCCATATTGTGGCGCCAGTGGCCTTTGTCAGTCCCATCCGGATTCATCAACGGTACTGCCCACACATCAAAATAGCTTCTGAACTTTCGGGCGACAGGTGTATTACCCGCCAGGGCTTCAATAAATTTCAACCCTACAAGATAACCGGGCACTTCGGGCGGATGCTGCCTTCCGTAAATCAGGATCACGCCTTTAAACTTGTATTCACTATGGCTGGAAATCTGCATAAGCTTAAGCGGGCGTTTCTGATGCGAATAACCGATCGTCCGGCTGCTTACGTAAGGTTTTTGCATCATACCTGTCAGCCAGTTTTCAAAATCGGCTGTGGTCTCAAGTTCCTGAGCAGAAACCCAGGTAGTGTCCGGGCCTGCTTCAAGAGTAAGTTGGCCGGTTTGTGCTACCGTGTCACTTTTAAATGCTTCCGGCGAAATCAAATACCAGCTTTTTCCACCATCTTTACTGATCTTCGGAATATATCGATGTTTGTTATCCGGGTAAAAAAGTTCGATTTCAACCTTTTGCTCTATTTCCGACCAAACTTTAAAACTATACCACGGACTGTTGTTGATCGGTGCATTTTCCGGGTTAATGACTACCCTGTAGTGGTTTTTCCCAAGACGATAAACATCACTAGCTCTTGACCCTGTAAATTCGTTACTGACCCATACCCCATCGGCAAGAAATCCAAACGTACGCTCGTGATGAGGCGTAACCGGCTTGTCGGTGGTTACATTGCCTCCTTCGGGATCGTATGAAAACCCTGTAAATTCAGATGTTTTGCAAGCCGTAAAAATACTTACAAGGCCGAAAATCAATATTATCCTGTAATGTGAATCCATAAGTAAATTTATAATAATAGTTAAAATCGTATTATTTTAATTGGTGCATTTAAACAAAATGTATCTATTTGAAATATGTTTTGACTGATTTTAGTGTCATTTTTATTTATCCGAATAAATTTTCCATTACCTTTCCAGATCATCAGTCAATACATATCTTTCAAAAGGTACGATTCAATACATTAAATATCTGCAGAGGGTGATTAAAGTTCCAACCGGCCATAACTGCTCAAATGGGTTAAGCATATCCCTGTTTGGCATGCTGCTAATGATGTTTGGGTTTATTTCATTGACTGACTTATCAATTGCGCAGGAAAATGATCATCCCGACATTATTTGGAAGGTCGACATTGAAGGTAACACCACGTTTCCAAGCATGATCATATTTAGTATCATTGATGCTGATAATCCGGATTTTCTTCAGAAAACATTTGGCGGCACCGATGATTTCATTTTGAATAATGATGAATTGCGCCGGGATGAAATAAGAATTGAGAGATACTATCAGCGCAGGGGATTTCCGGATGTGGCTGTTCAGCATAGCATCACTGAATTAAATAAGCCCTGGAAGAAAAAAGTGATTTTTACCGTTGAGGAGGGAACGCCTATCCTGGTTCAATCCGATTCGATATCTATTGAGGGGCCGGAACACGACATTGACTACATACAAAATTCCAGATCCTTTACTGAACTCATCCAAACACATGAATTTAGTGCCGGAAAAAGATATCAGCCGATTCGCATTCCGGATGTGGAAGGACGGTTTGTTGAGAGGCTGCAAAACCTCGGTTTCGCCTACTCGGATGCAAAAATTGAAACTGACATCGACTCGGTTTCTTATTCTGCCAATGTTATTATCCGTTTAATCCCCGGGCCCAAAACGCATATCGATGAATTTATTGTAGAAGGAGACCTGACCGTACCGGACAGAGTTGTAAAAAAAGAAACAGGTATACCTATCGGCTCGCTCTATAGCCGCAATCAGGTTCAGGAAGCCCAGCGTCAGATTTTTAACCATCACCTTTTTCGGTTTGCCACTATCAGCGTTCCCGAACAACCCCGCGACTCATCCCTTACCATGCTGATACGCGTGAGAGAAAACGCACCCCGGTCTATTCAGGCATCGGCAGGCGCCGGCCGTGAAGAGATCCTTCGGGGGCAGATTTCATGGCAGCACCGCAATATCAGTGGAAGCGGACACCGTTTCAGCACATCGGCCCGAAGCTCCTTTATCGACCAGCAGGTTAATATAGATTATCTTGTACCTTACGTATTTAATACCAAAAGCAGTTATGTTGGGTCTATATTGGCACAAAGAAGAGTTGAACCTTCCTTTAAACTTTTGCGTACAGGCTTTATAAACAGCCTAATTTATCAGCCACGGCGTAACCTCACCGGTTCCTTTTCTTACGAATTTTCAATTAACGAGGAAAAATCAAGACAGGAAATCAGAACCGCACTCCCTGATACGGTTCTTAACTTTGATGTCTCTTCTCTCTCTTTTACAGGTTTTTTTAGCCAGGGTTTTTTGCGTGAACAACGCGGATGGGTGGTTCAGCCTTCGCTTGAATTATCAGGTACATTCGGTGAGTCAACTTTCCGGTTCCAAAAACTCTCGCTCGATGTGCGCAGGTTTACTGAAGTCACCTCCTCCACTGTTATGGCAACACGTGTAAACGGTGGAGTTCTCTTTTTTGCACAAAACGACAGCCTCCCGTCTGCCATTCGGTTTTTTACCGGTGGTACAAACTCGGTGAGAGGATGGGGAAGGCAAGATCTCGGGCCGAAAGTTCCGCGCTTTAATGAAGATGGAACCTTCGACAAGTTTATTCCAATCGGAGGACGAGCACTGTTCAATTTCAATATCGAAATTCGTCAACAGTTTAACTCTTTCATTGAAGGCTTCGGTATTGCTGTTTTTCTTGATGGCGGCCAGGTTTGGAGAAATGTGACCCGGTTTAATGAACGTGCCATACAATATGGCACCGGCGGCGGTTTCAGGTATCAATCACCCATTGGCCCGGTTAGAATTGACCTGGGTTATAAAGTGAACCCGACAGATGCCGACCTGAATATATTTGAAGGCCAGGATTTTGGAAATATATGGAACCGTATTAATATACACTTTAGCATAGGCCAGGCTTTTTAATAATTTTTATCCGGTATGAATCAAAACACAAAGGTCAAAAGCATAAAAATGAAGCGAATACTCCTGGTATTGGCTGTTATTCTTGTGCTGATTACAGGCTTGCGTCTAGTCCTCAAAAGTAATTTCGTTTTGAACCAGGTTAGAATCTACATCGAAAACAGTGCGGCTGAAATGCTGAACGGCAGCCTTTCCGTAGACAAACTTTCGGGTGATCTCCTCACCGGCCTTACCGCAACCAGGATACGGGTAAGCGATTCCGATGGGGGAAATCTTATGAGATTAGACACGCTCCATATCGGGTATTCCATTTCCTCCCTGCTTAATGAACCGCTCACTTTAGATGGAATTATAATAACCGGACTACAAGCCGATCTGATAGAAAATGAACAGGAAACATGGAACGTGATGCAGCTTCTGCCCGAAAGTGAAACCGCTGAGGAGGATTCGGATCCTTTTTATTGGTATGTCCGTTTCCTCAGGGTAAAAAACAGTTCCTTATCGATAATATCACCCAAAATACCAACAGGTGACCTGACCCTTCGAAACATTGAGCTTGTCTCTTCCGGGGGCCTGACCAAAAGCGGGATACTGGCAGAGATTGATGATTTACGATTTGATGCAGACCCTGCTCCGGGTCAATCAGACGCATCATTACTGCTAAAGGGTGCCGGCAGCGGGAATAACGTAAATCTTGAATACCTGATACTTTCAACAGGGCGAAGTTTGCTGAGTGCTGCCGGTACTTACGGAGAGAAATCAGGATTTGATTTCAATGCAAGCTCTGTACCGCTTTCCTGGCTTGATCTCGCACAATTTACCGGTGAGCCCTATTTAAAAAAAAATATGAATGCCCGTTTAACTTTGGCAGGATCTATCGATGATCTCAGGCTTGAACTTGAAGCGGATTTTGAAGGCGATGAAAAACTGAACGTATCCATATCAACGGATGCAAGCGAACAACCTATTCTAAAAGAATTGAACCTTCGTATTTCCGATTTTGACGGGCCGTCGCTAACCGGTAACAATTCACTACCAACATTTTCACTATTTAACTACAAAGGTAATGGTATCCTGAATCTGAGCAAACCTGAAAACTCAAATTGGGCCGGTTCTTTAAATATTTCAGATCTTGCAATTAGCCAGGTATCATTAGATGACATAACAGCTGACATGAGCCTGAAATATGACACCCTTGAAATTGATATCCTGTTAAATAAAAATCGGCAAACCGTAAACGGCAATGCATTTGTTGCAAGCCTTTTTTCAGACCTGCCTGATTGGAGTGCTTCAATGATTTCCTCAAATCTGAAACCGGATACCTGGATCGAAGAGTTTGAAGCAGATGCCAATATTAATCTTTCGGCAGATGTGAATGGACAGGGATTTAGCCTCTCGGATAATCCCGTCAACTTTGAAGTTGAATTAAACGAGAGTGAGTTTAACAATATTCCTGTAAAAAGCATCGGAATATCCGGTGCTCTTACTGCAAATCTCATAAACGGTGACTTCTCTGCCTCGTTGGACCGGTCATCCGTTAACACCCGGTTCAGAGTTCAAAACTGGCAGGGAGTGCCATCATACTCGGCTGACGGTACAGTCGATTCTTTTAATTTTGCTGAACTGAAAGAGTTTGAAGATTTTCCAACAGCCATAAGTGCTTCATTTTCGGGTAGTGGCAGCGGCCTGGATTTCAATTCCATGGATTTGCTTTTATCAATTAATGCCGACTCAAGCATTGTAAACGGCAAGCAAATCAACCGGTTTAACTCCGAATTGCAAATCAACAAAGGTCTGCTTCAGATAACTGATACAAGGCTTCTGAGTGATATTGCCGATGCCACTGCCTTTGCAACCTTTAATCTGTTAAACCTGCAGGATCCCGCTAATAATCTTGATTTCGATGTGGAAATTAAAAACCCTAACCCGCTTGCGCCTCTGTTCAACGCTGAATTTCTTGCAGGTACGGGAACCATTAACGCCAAAGTGACCAACCTGGAATCTGGCGTTGCCGTAATATCAAACCGGCTTGACCTCACTCAATTCAGGATCGATTCGCTCTTAACAATTGATCAAATCACCGGAAACTCAGAAATCACTTTATATGAAAATCCTGAGGCCCTGATTTCCTTATCTTTGGAAAATCCTGTCATAAACAATTTCTTAATTCAGGATTTTAATCTTATGACAGATTTTACCATCGATGACAGCCTTACAACCGGCGACATTGAAATGAATCTGATCAATGATACTGAAAGCACACTTCATCAGGCCGGCACCTTCACTTTATTTGGAAGTAACTTCATAATTGAAAATGACAAATTTACTTTTGTAACTCCATACAGAACCTTTTTCTTGCAAAAACCTTTCAGGGCCGGGTGGTCTGATGGCCGTCTGATGACCAATACCCTTTTGCTTGAAACACCAGACAGCGAGGCCTTTGTGAAACTTGAGATTCCGGCTCTCGACTCGCTCAACCAGAATATTAATTTCGAAGCTTCAAAATTAAACCTCGGTGTGTTACAGCGCACCCTTTCAACGCAGTCGATAGCCGATGGCTTTTTTTCCGGACAGTTGCTTTTACAAAATTCTCCCGACTCGCTTTTTTTGGAAGCCACCGGCCAGATTGATCAGCTTGAAATGAATGATGGAGCCATGGATTCCCTCATTGTAGATGCAACGGTACAAAACGAATGGCTTGATATCACTCTGGAAGGCTGGCAAAATTCAAGTTCACTCATACAGGGTGCCCTGCGGGTTCCGTTTTTGCCGGGAGACCCGGTTACTTTTGATAAACAATTTTTTGACAGAAATATTAACGGCCGGTTTCAGATCAATCCTTCCCGGTTATCATACTGGCTCTCTTTTCTTGAGGATTTCAAATATGAACAGACGGATGGTACACTTATTTTTGAAGGGCTCGTTGCAGGAACAGCAGGAAACCCGGAATTTACAGGACGGTTCAGGGCAACAGAAGGAACCGTTTCCGGAATCCGGGTCGACTCTTTGAATGTAAATCTAAATTACCTCCATGAATACGATGCTATTGATTTCGGCGGGGCTCTCATTTCTCATAACCAGGAGGTACTCGACTTTAGCAGCCGATTCCCCTTTGGAGTTAACCTGAAAAGATTTGAGATTCTGCTACCTGAAGAAAGTGACAGCCTGAGCTTTGAAATGCGGACAAGCGATTTCAACCTTGCCATTTTGAATAATTTTCTGCCTGCAGAATCTATGAACAAGGCAAAAGGAAGGCTTAATGGAAACGTAACACTATCAGGTACCCTTGAAAACATTAAATCATCCGGTTCATTGAGGTTGAACTCAGGCGGTATAAGAATTGTGCCCGCAGGGATTAACCTTGAAGATATAAACAGCACACTCCGCCTTCAGCCCGGTTTAGTTGAATTGCATGATTTTAGTGTTAAAAGCGGCCCCGGCCGGCTGAATGCCTCCGGAATAATGGAACTTGAAAATTTAATTCCGGGCCAGATAGATGTGCAGCTTAAAGCCAATAGGTTTAGCCTCTCGAATACAGATGAGGTAAGGGCAATTGTTGATCTGAACTCACGAATTGAAGGTAATGCAGTAAGCCCGATAGTTACAGGCACTCTTACATTTCTGAATGGCTTTTACACCCTTCAAAATTTCGGTGAAAAAGCCGTAGAAGATGTACAGCTCGAAGGAGAAGACAGAGCACCTGAAATTGCATATTATGATTCCCTGAAAATGAATTTAACAGTGGAATTTAACCGTAATTTTTTCATCAGAAATAGCCAGTTTCTCGAAATGGAAGTTGAGCTTGCAGGCCAGCTTGACCTTTTAAAATCAAAAGAAAAAGAAATCGAAATATTCGGTACCATAGAAGGCGTCAGTGGTTTCGCCAGGCCCCTCGGAAAGAATTTTACCATTGAGAACGCCGTGGTCTCTTTTACCGGGCCACCAGATAATCCCTATTTGAATATCAGGACGGAATTCAAGCCCCCCCAGCCACAAACTGACGTAACCATATTTTACATTATTGAAGGGCCCGCAAACGATCCGTCTTTCAGGTTTGAGAGCGAACCTGAAATGGAACTTCAGGATATATTGAGTTACACTCTTTTCGGTCAGCCTTTTTACGCACTCGAGCCCTGGCAGCAATCAGTTAGCAGCAGTAACAGGGGCGGGGTTGCATCCGACATAGCATTTGAGTTTCTGCTTGACCGGGTTGAAAGTATTGCGACCCAACAGCTAGGTATTGATGTTGTTCAGATTGATAATACCCGTTCCGGAACAAGCAGCACAACATCTATCAAAACGGGTTGGTATATTAACAGGCGTACTTTCTTTGCCCTTTTAAACGAGCTTACCAGCTCTACACCAAAAACCCTCTTCATTCTCGAATATCTGCTGAAAGATAACCTCGAACTGATCATTACCCAGGGGGATGACCCACGGCAGGGAGTCGACCTTCGCTGGAAACTTGATTATTAACACTGGTAAAACACTTGCCGATCACCAAATCTTTTAGTAATTACCCAATAACCGCAAGTCATCGGATGCCTTGTTGATTTCTAATCATTTAAATGAATCCTTGCTTGCAAGTCCCGAATGCTTTCGGGATGACTCATTTATTTTAAAATCAATCTTTTATAATTACTCTTGCGGATTTTAGGAATTATCAAATCTAAACCAATTACTGCAACAAATACAGAAAATGCACAAAATTATGAAAAGGATAACCCTCTTATTTTACTCATCTCTTTTTTTAGCTTTAACTACCGTTTACAGCCTGTCTGCACAGGATACGACAGAAAAAAAATGGGCACTCGCTCTTCATGGCGGCGCCGGTACCATCTCAAAGGAATTGCCTGATTCTATCAAGCAAAATTATTTTGATGCTTTGGACGAGGCTCTCGTTATTGGCGAAAAAATTCTGAAAGAGGGAGGATCTGCCCTGGATGCAGTTGAAAAAGTAATCAATTACCTTGAAGACAATCCTTTGTTTAACGCCGGAAAGGGCTCTGTTTTTACCAGCGAGGGTAAACATGAGCTGGATGCCGCGTTTATGCACGGCAATACGCTTAAAGCGGGGGCGATAACAGGAGTTACAACTGTTAAGAATCCAATATCACTGGCACGTAAAGTTATGGAAGAATCCGTACACATTTTTTTCTCGGGCGCAGGAGCAGAAACATTTGCCGATGAAATGTCTGTTGAACGTGTCGAAAATGACTATTTCCACACACAACGACGCTATGAACAATGGAAACGATCAAACAGGCAATCGTCACAATACCCGGATCAATCTTTTGATGAGATGATACGCAACTCCAAGTACGGAACTGTCGGTGCAGCAGCCGTAGATATGGAGGGAAATATAGTTGCCGGCACCTCAACCGGCGGAATGACCAACAAACGATTCGGGCGTGTCGGTGATGTGCCAATAATCGGAGGAGGAACTTATGCCAACCCGCTGGTAGCCGTTTCTGCAACCGGCTGGGGCGAACAGATTATGCGTAATGTTTCTGCACACACAATTGCTGCCCGCATGGAGTTTGCCGGCGACAGCCTTTCGGAAGCAATTGATTTTGTTTTGAATGAGCGTTTAAACCCCGGTGATGCCGGATTTATTGCCGTCGATGCCGAAGGCAATGTATCTATGAAAATGAATACCGCAGGAATGTTCAGAGCCGGTGCCAATTCAGCCGGTTACAGAAATGTGGCTATTTGGGAAGACGGTGTGAGGTGATTTGTGCCAATCTCACTCAATATTTTGCTGTCTGGTAACTTCGAATATCAGAGATCGAATAACTGAGATCGCATATCAAATATGTGGCAAGCATCTAAAACTTACTTGTAATCACGATTACGTTTGTTGATATCCGATCTTCGATCCGATGGTTACTTCCTAAATCTTCTTTCTAAAACGCCCGGGACAGACAAGAGGAGGACTTTGGGGCTGTCAAGCTTGAAATAGTGTTGTCTCCGACAGCAGGCGGAACAAAATTACTTGCTCGGAATTCAGTCATCGGATGACTATATGCAAAAATCCTCATATTGATCATAAACCAAAAAGTCATCCGATGACACCCAAGCCCTGGAAATCATTCAAACCCGAGATTAAACCGGTCTCTCATTTCCTGGATATACACACCGATATCATTTCTGAGTTCAAAAAGGCGGGCATGCATCTGCTTGTACACACTGCTTTTCATAAACGGCTCCTTTTTAAGCTTTTGCAGTTCACTCAAAGCCTCGTTTGCACTGTAAAGTGCTTTTTTGGTATAGGCAATATTGCCGCCAAGTACATCAAGCTCAAACCCGAATGAATAACCGCCGGCCAGTTTAGCACTGATTTTTAGAATATTATTTACATATTCGTGATAGGTTTTGCTGTGATACTTGGGCGAAATATATTCGGCCCATCGAAGTACATCTACGGCGTAATCTCTTGAATCCTTGAAGAGTTTCATATTTTCAATTGAACCGTAATCCGAATGTGCAAACTCATCGCTCAGACTTTTCCACTCTTCTCCGTAATAAAAATCATCGTCTTCTTCATCATCATCATAGTCATCCGGGAATGAAAAATCTTCATCTTCATCCTCATAAAAGAAAAAATCATCATCCCAATCGTCATCTTCGTCATCGTCATCCCAGTCAAGATCATCCGGGAAATAAGCTTCATCCAGTAAAAGTTCTTCTTCAATAAAAGCTTCAACTGCATCCAGTTCATCCATATTTTCCTGTAACAGCATCAGCCACCGCGGTGTATTACCTTTGGGGTCGGCCGTTATAAAGCGTCTCAGTTGCTCGCTTTTCTTTTCGATTTCATTGAGATGATTTTCCCATTGGTGTTCGTTCCAGATGAAATTATCATCAAAACCGTCAATACTCATGTAGTGAAATGATAAGAGGTGTTTGAGTTTATTCTATAAAACAAAAATTGCTAATAAATTCAAGTGCAAAGTACAAAAAAATAACGTGTCGGAAGAACATAAAATTTTTGAGCCTGCAAACTTATAATTTTTCAATAACTCCAACTATAACACGGGTCATTTTAGGCTCGGCCATTGTGGCTGCCTCCAGCACATCTTCAATGCTTACAGGCTCAAGGGCGTCCGGAAAACATTCATCCGTAATCACTGACATACCAAGTACTTCCATGTTCATATGTACGGCTGCAAGTACTTCGGGCACCGTACTCATGCCCACTACATCCGCACCGATTTGGCGTAAATAACGATATTCTGCACGGGTCTCGAGCATGGGGCCGGTAAGGGCCACATATACACCCTGCTGCATCTTGATTCCTTTTTCAAGAGCAACATTTTCGGCAATATCAGACAGGCGCTCGGTATATGGCTCGCTCATATCGGGAAACCTGGGTCCAAGCTTATCATCATTAGGCCCGATGAGGGGATTATCGCCAAGCATATTTATATGATCCCGGATCAACATGATATCACCCCGGCTGAAGTTCGGATTCAGCCCACCACAGGCATTGCTTACAATAAGAGTGCTTGCGCCGTTTGCCTTCAATACACGAACCGGAAATACAATTTGCTGCATCGTATATCCTTCATAATAATGGAAACGGCCCTGCATTGCGACAACATCCTTCCCGCCGAGTTTGCCGAACAGCAGTTTACCGTGATGGCTTTCTACAGTTGACACCGGGAAATGAGGGATTTCATCATACGGAATAGCAACTTGAATATCCATCTCATCGGCAAGCTGCCCGAGGCCTGTACCAAGAATCATCAGGTATTCAGGGCGAAGGTCTGTCTTATTTTGTATAAAATCTAAAGCTTCCTTTCGTTTTCTTCTGAAAGTTTCTACTGAATCGTATGCCATCTGTTTTTTTAAGTTATTCTATATCATCAAGTATATCATCCATATTCTCGGCTCCGGGTGGGATGCTGTTTTCTGACACTATCTCTTTTCGTTTGGTGTATTGAACTTCCCTTCTTCCGGAATCATCAAGCCTGGAGTTTTCATACTCTTCTTCTTTCGGCATTGAAAAAAGCGATGCATCGTCTTTGCTGAACTGCTGAAGCGATTCCTGGGCAAGGTCGAGGTAAGATTGAATTCCCCCTACAATCTCTTTCCTTCTCTCAAGCAATCTGAGAATGCTCTGCCTGATCTGCTGTCGCTGATGGCTTGCCTCTCTCACTATGGAATCCGCTTCAATTTCAGCTTTTTCAATAATGTTTTTCGATTCTTTTCTCGCACCGGATAATTTTTGGTCGGCTGAATCTTTTGCTGTCTGAAGGGTTTCGTGCAAAGCCTGCTCAACCCTTTCATAATGCTTCAGCTTTTCATCCATTTTATCAATCTGGCTCTCGAGTTCCCGAATTTTACCTACCATGTGTTCCCACTCATTGGCAACAAGGTTTAGAAATGCGTGAACTTCTGCCGTATCATATCCTCGTAATGACCGTTCGAATGACTGTTGCTTAATTTCAAGTGCTGTTAATTTCATAGGTTGATCCTTTTAATTGGCAAAATAACGCTTAATTTTTTAACATATTCCTTAAATTTCCGCTCTTGTCTTCATCACTCTTGCCTTCGGTGCTTTTAGTATCTTCTTCTATCTCAATAACTGATGATTGTTTCTTTTTATCGGCTTTTTTTTGAGTTTCGGTTTTTGATTTTGTGTTTTCTCCACTTCCAAGAGCTTCAGGATTCTCATCCGTTACAATTGCTTCAAGATTTGCAAGCCTTCTGTCCGTTTTATACTTAAACTCCCTGAGTGCATTTAAAAATTCCTCATCTTCCGCTACAGACTTTCCACCCCTGTTATTGATCCAGGTCTTAATAATGCTGCTCATAATTGCAAGAAATACAATTCCCACAATACTGCCAAATACAATCGAAACTATAATAATTTCTTCACCCATTATGATTTCTCCATTTTTTTCCTGGCCATTTCAGAAATTTTTTCTTCATTTTCTTTTACTTCATCTACTTCAATCTTTTGATATGATTTCGTTGATGCCTGAAAATCATCCGGTTCTTCAGCTGCAATGGCTTCAAGATTTTCAATCCTCTTTTTTAACTGCTGAATAAGCTTCCGCATTTCTTTAATTTCTTTTTCATGATGGCTGCTGATACTATTCTGCTTTTTTTCATTCTTTTTATATTCCAGAAAAAGTCCGCCGACAATAGCAGTTATCACAATAAGAAATATCATCCATCCGGTCATAATACCTCAGTTTAATTTATAATTTTAACTTTGTAAATGATATTTACGAATTGATTCAGCCATAGTTTCGCTCGCCGAATATTGCTGTGCCAACCCGGACCATAGTGGATCCTTCTTCAATCGCTGCTTCAAGGTCGTTTGTCATTCCCATCGAGAGATGTTCGAGCTGCACAGCTCCATCATTTAGAAATTCATGCTCCGACCTGAGCTTCCTCAAAAGCGAAAACTCTTTTCTTACAACGTCCATATCATCCGAAAATGTTGCCATTCCCATCAATCCTTTAACTTTGACAGACTTCAATTCCTGTCCATATTTAAGAATTTTTTCAAGATTACCGGGTATGCATCCGCTTTTCTGATCTTCATCACTGATGTTTACCTGTATCAACACATTAATTAATCTGTTCTCGGCAGACGCTCGTTTTTCAACCTCTTTTAAGGCCTTTTTTTTGTGAATCGACTGAATCCAGTCAACCCTGTGTGCCATGTATTTTATTTTATTCGTCTGAAGGTTTCCAATAAAATGCCACCTGATCTCATTTTCCCCGATAGATTCCATTTTATCTTCCAGTTCTTTAGCCCTGTTTTCACCAAAATGTACCTGTCCGGCTTCAAATGCTTCCAGTATATCGCTGTCCGGTTTCGTTTTGCTGACTGCAACAAGTGTGATTTCGTCCGGGTTTCTGCCGCAGTTTTCGCATGATGTTCTGATTCGCTGCTTTAGGTTGTCAATATTTTGACGAATATCTGCACTCATTTACTATAAAATACTTTCGAAATTGGCAAAAGTTTGAAAACGCTTTTGCGCAGGGTTAAACTGCATTATTTAAATATACAAAATAGCCATTGTGATTCGAGATTTAATTTTAGTGAAATTTTGTGTTTATAAAGTTTTATTGCTTTAAAAATAATCGTATTTTTTCTGTCTGTGATAAAAATTATGACTAAGAAAAATTATTTCACAACAATTTGGCCTGCAAAGTGCCGGCTCATCCACCAAAGCCATAAGAGACCAGGTGAGGAGGCCAGATAGCACTTGAATACTCAAATCCGGCATATCACCAGTTTCATCCATCAATGGGCACCCCCCGGAATCAAACTGGATTACGATAATGTCGGGCTTCTTGTCGGAGACCCCTCATCCGAAGTTAAACGAATTCTTGTTTGCCTGGATGTAACTGAAGAAGTGGCAGATGAAGCAATTGAAAAAAAATGTGAGCTGATCGTATCTCATCATCCACTCATATTTAAAAAAATCAGCCGCATCAACCCAACCAATGAACAGGGCAGAATCTTATATAAGTTGATCGGTCATAATATAGGCCTCCTTTCCGCTCATACAAACCTGGATGCCGCACTCGATGGCGTTTCATTTGTCCTGGCCAATAACCTTGGTCTCGACAATCTCGAGTTTCTTGATAAAAGCTACAACATCTCCGAAAAAATTACCCTCACTACCGATGCCGAAGATACCGAGTCGGTATTAAAGCTATTGAACTACTACTCTGCAGAAGAAGCTCACTATTTTGAAGTGGATGGCCGGAATGAAGGATTGAAATGCTTTGAAGCTGTAATAGACCGGCACAATATTCCGCAGCTTAAAGCTGCGCTTAACAAGGAAAAACTGCTTAAAAAAGGAAGTTTGCAAATTGCTTCTCTCAATGAATCAACAAATAATTTCGGGATGGGAGTCATTGGAAATTATCCTGAAAATGGAATTGCAAAAGATGAGTTTTTATACCTGGTTTGCCGTGCCCTGGATGTGCCTTCCATTCGTTATTCAGGCAGCACTTCGATGATTAAAAAAGTAGCTGTCTGTGGCGGTGCCGGGATATCATTGAAAGATAAGGCGCTCAGCTCCGGAGCAGATGCTTTTCTCACCGCCGACATCAAATATCACGATTTTTTTACTGAAAAAAATAACTTCTTGCTGGTAGATACCGGACACTATGAAAATGAATTCCCGGTAGTAGAGGCAATAAGAAAAGAACTTTCAGAAGCATTTGAAACAATTGAGGTCGAATCCACAAAATGTGTAACCAACCCGGTTAAATACTTTGTCACCGATTTAGAACAAAAACAATTATAATACTGTCAATAATCATGGAAGAGGTACTGCAAAAACTTGCAAATTTACAATACATCGACAGCCGCATCGATGAGTTAAAACAACTTCAGGGTGACCTTCCTGAAGAAATTTTGGATATTGAAACCGATATCGCAAGGCATAATGCCAAAATTGAAAAACTGCGGGAAGAGAAAAAAAACCTGACGGTTGAAAGAGACAAATTAAAAGTTGACATAGAAGCTGCAATTGAGAAAACCGCTAAATACGAAGATCAACAGCTTACCGTAAGAAACAATCGTGAGTATGATGCTCTCACAAAAGAGATAGAAGCTCAAAAGCAACTGGTGGAAAATGCAACCTCCAGAATTGAAGAAATAGAAAAGCGGCTGGAGGAAATCGACCCGGAACTCGAAGAGGAAGAAGAAGACCTGAAACATACAGAGGATCTTTACGAAAGCAAGAAAAAGAATCTTGACAAAGTGATCGAGGGAACTGAAAGCGAAGAGAAGAGACTGCTTGAAATCCGTAAAGAAGTGGAGGAAGAACTTGATCAACGTTACCTGAGAAGTTACAGCCGGTTGCGTGACGGGCTTACTAACAACATGGCAGTTGTTCCAATGGAAAAAGGAGCAGCTCTTGGTATGGCACTCCCGCCTCAAACGCAGGTAGAAGTTAGAAGAAAAAACAAAATTATAATCGACGAAAACAGCGGACGTATTGTTGTAGACCCTTCTTTCTTCGAACAGGCCAAAAAAGAGCTTAAAGTGTAAAGCCCTGAAATAGATCTCTTTTAATTTCGTTATAAGAAAGCTGACGGGCAATCGCTCCGACAAGTCAATTGCCGGGGAGGAAAGTCCGGACACCGGCAGGTGCCGTGCCCCGGGAAACCGGGGGCGCCGGATTTAAAGATCCGGCATCAGATAGTGCCACAGAAAATATACCGCCCCGGCTTTCGTGAGAATTCCTGGGTAAGGGTGAAATGGTGGGGTAAGAGCCCACCGCTCCGAACAGTAATGTCGGAGGCTTGGCAAACCTCACGGGGTGCAAGTTCATACAGGCCTGGCTTTGCCTGCAGCATTGAGGCCGGGTAGAACGCACAGATAAATGATTGCCGGCCCGGAATACCGTCACGTTACGGATTTCCGGGCTACAGAATCCGGCTTACAGTCAGCATGTTCATACACCAACGGGCCGCACTAAAATGCGGTCCGTTGATTTCTCTTTACATCCTTTTATTTTACATTGACTACACAGTGGGGTACCTTTCTGCAATAAACAAGTCACAATTTTGTTATACATTTACAAATAAAACCTAAATAGAATTAATACTAATGAGATATTTGAAAATTATAAGCTCTTTCACGTTCATCATTTTCTTGAGCGCTCAGATGGCTTTTGCACAACAAATGCAGCAACCGAAGCCTGCTTCACCTGATGAAGTATCGGATGAAGAACTTTCCATGTTTGCTCAAACACTGAACGACCTTGAGCCTCTGCAGCAAGAATTACAGAATGATATCGAAGAACTTGTGAAAAGTGAAAATATGGAAATGCAGCGTTTCCAGGAAATTATGGTCGCAATGCAAAATCCACAGATGTCTGACCAGGCTGAAATCACCGATGAAGAACAAGAAAAAATTGGGAAAATGCAGCCAAAACTTGTGGAATTACAGATGGGAGCCCAGGAAAAAATGATTACCGTTATTGAAGATAATGGTTTACAGTTGCAACGGTATCAACAATTAATGCTTGGCGTGCAACAACACCAGGAACTTGCAACACGGCTTCAAAGCGAACTTGAAGGTTCCGAATCTGATCAATAAATATTACATTTATTTCTAAAAAAGCTGCTCGTAAAAAAAGCAGCTTTTTTATTTTTAAGAAAGATCCCGATGGGAAAAGTAATTGAAAAATATAAACTTGGACAGATACAAGTTGAAATCTCCGAAACAGATGATGAAAACCGTCTGTTTGTAGACTGCAATGACGGTGAATACCATTCGGAATTCACTGTTCGCAGATATGAATTTGAGAACTACAAGCGCCACATGAATCAAAAAATCACCAATGCATTCAAGGCACAAAAAGATCAAGGTTGATACCCCTACAAAATTAGCATTGCATCACCGAATGAATAAAACCTGTATCTCTCATCTATGGCATGCCTGTAAACGCGCTGCATCTCCTCATAGCCCATAAAAGCAGCTACAAGCATCAAAAGTGTACTTTTCGGCAGATGAAAATTCGTAATCAGGGCATCTGTTCGCTTGAAATCGAACCCGGGCTTTATAAATATGTCTGTCTCACCGCTGTCTGCCCTTATATCCTGATATTTCGAAGCGATTGTCTCCAGCACCCTCACACTTGTTGTACCTACGCAAGTTATATGATTTGATTGGCGAAGCCGTTTTGCAGTGGTTTCGCCAAGCTGATACCATTCGGTATGCATCACATGCTCGTCTATTTTTTCAGTATTCACCGGTGCAAATGTGCCCATACCTACGTGAAGTGTCAATTCCTCCCAGCCCATACCCGAGTTTTTTAACTTTTTAACGAGATCTTTGGTAAAATGGAGTCCCGCGGTCGGTGCAGCTTTGCTTCCTTCCTGCTTTGCATAAGAGGTTTGATACCTGTCAGACAGTGATTCATCCTGCTTCATGTATGGCGGGAACGGCGTGTATCGGAAAGCATCAAACACAGGATGGTCCTGCGGATAATTCAATTTAAGGATCCTGGTCCCGTCTCTTTCGATATTGGTAACAGTCGCCTCTATCCCTTTATCAAGTGCAATTGTTTTATTCAATTTGAACTTTCTTCCGGGCCTTACGAGAGCTTCGATGGTTGATTCTCCTCTATCTTCAAGAACAAATATCTCGATCTTGCCATCTTTAAATAACAAGCGGCATTTTTCAACTTTGCTGTTATTAACGATAAGGGTTGTGTCACCGGGCAAAAATTTCGGTAAATGATAGAACTGATCATTCCGGATCTCCTTTTTACTCCTGTCATACACCAATAGTCTGGAACGATCTCTCGGTTCAGCAGGACTTTGGGCTATCAGTTCCTCGGGTAAATGGTAATCAAAATCTTCCAGGGTATATCGCACTATCTTGATGCCGTATTATTACTTGTATGGCAAATAAGAGTAAATAAAATTAATCACTATTGTCAATAGTTTTCTCGCTGATCTCTTCTATACGCTGAACGGCCTCCTCAAGTGTTTGAGTACATTTTTTTGAGAGTTTCATGCCTTTTTCATACAGATGAATTGATTCTTCCAGACTCACTTCCGGGTCTTCCAGCTTGCTGACAATTTCCTCAAGTTCTTTCAGGGCTTCTTCAAAATTTTTCTTTTTTGCTGACATTTTAAACTATGTTCTACTCTTATCTGGTTTTGAGCTATTTAGTAATTTCGGTATAAGTTTCAAAAAATAACACTTATTTCCATGAAATCCTTCTTAAGGTATGTCCACTTGATTCCAAAATCAGGGCTCCTTCCAGGCTTGTAAAGAGAGGCTCAACCTGATTCGAGTAAATGCGATCAATCATTTCCGGATGAGGATGCCCGAATGTATTTCGAAACGCAAGTGAACCGAATGCATACGATGGCTGAACATATTTCAAAAACTGTTCGGTTGTGCTGGACCTGCTTCCATGGTGGCCTATTTTCAAAAAGTCACTGTTCAGGAAATCGCCATAACGTTGAATTATCATCTCTTCTTGTTCGTGTTCGGCATCGCCTGTAAAGAGAAAAGAATGGCCGCCATATACAACTTTTATCATTACGGAGTGATTATTTGGATTTGAAAAAGTAAATGTGCTTTCGGGGCTCAGTGAATAAATCCTTATGGATGGGTCCAGCATAATTTGTTGGCCGGCTTTTACACTAACCACCGGGATATTTTTTTTTCGAGCCAGCGAAATAGCATTTCTATACAACATTGAATTATATGACCTTCCATTCGTATAGATTACTCCAATCTCAATATTTTGAATCAGGTGTGGCAACCCGCCTATATGATCGGAGTGTGGATGTGAAACGATAACTGCATCCAGCCGTTTGATATTTTTCCACTTAAGATAAGGCAAAATAACACTTTCGCCGCTGTTACTTCTGGGCGACCATCTCCCCGTATCGATCAAAATATGCCTTTTCTGTGGAGTTTCTATATGAATGGCATCACCCTGATAAACATCAAGAGTAGTAATTTTCAGAGAAGAAGGCTTTAGTTTAATTACAATATTCGCAGCAAGCCAAAAAAATAAAAGACCCATCATTACTATCAACAATTTCCATCTGACCCGGGTCTGATGCAGCATTGAGATAAATGCAATTCCAACATTCCAGAACAAAAACAGCATGGCATAATTTTCTGCCCGAAATGAAATATAACTGTATGGCATGCTTGCCGTAAATTTTGCTACAAATTTAATCCAGGCAAATACCCACTCTGCTATATTTAGTCCCTGGGGAATAGTCCATTCCAGGATGGCAGATACTGAAACTAAAAGGCTCCCGGCTGGTACGGCAATACCAAGTAACGGAACAGTTAGTACATTAGCCAGGGGCCCGATAAGAGAAAACTCATTAAAATAAAAAATAAGCACGGGGAACAATCCAACCTGAACTACAGCAGAAAGTAAAATTATTCCCAGCAATTTTCCTGCAAACCCATTTTTTAACTTCTCTGGCATTATACGGTTAATTTGAGGCATAATCAGGAGAATAATGGATACAGCCAAAAAGGATAATTGAAATCCTACATCAAACAATTGTCCCGGGTCGATCCATAACAAAATAAATGCGGCAAAACCAAGTAAATTAAAATTATAGGCAGGTTTCTGGAATATCCTTGAAAATGTGAAAAGCCACGCCATCAAAGAAGCCCTGCTTACCGAGGGGCTAAATCCGGTTAATCCGGAGAAAAGAATCAAAATCACAGTTAATAAACCTATCGCTATTATTCGTCCTGAATTAAATCTCCAGAACCAGGGAATTACAACCCAGAATGGTGCTATAATAAAACCAACATGTAAACCGGATACCGCCATAATGTGAGATAAACCAGATCTTGAGAACTGTAATTTTTCTTCTCCGGTCAAATCATTTTTGTAGCCGGTAAGAAGTGCTTTTGCCACCGGCCGGATCTCTTGAGAAAAATTAAGGTCTATAGCTTTTCTGATATTTTGCCTGAAAGAACTCCAAAATCCATGTCCTGTTGGCCTAGAGTGCTTCAACAACTCATTTACTTTTCCCTGAACAAAAATTTGCTGTTTCTCAAGAATTTCATTGTAATCAAATTCATGAGGATTTCTCCTATTACTTTCTCCGAATATCTGTGCAAGAACCACGATTTCATCACCTTCCATCAATTTTTTTTCAAACAAAGATGGAACAGCATATAGCTTAATTTTATATTTATCTTCCAAAATGGCTCCCTCAAACTCTGTTCTTACAGCATGCAGCAGAATTGAAATATTACCTGAGGCAGTTCTTTTCGTATCCATTAGTCTCCCCGAAATCAGGATATCCTCTCCTGACAAAGACCTGAGCTTTGTAACCCCGGACTTCTCATTTTCAATAATTGTGCGGTGGATTGAATACCTGGCCATTCCGGCCGAAATAATCAGTATTACATAGAACATCAGGGTGAGTTGCGTAAGCCTTACAGTAAAATAGCGATGGGCAAAATATTCTGACAATACCCAAAAAGTGGAAAAAAATAAAAAAAACGAAAGGGAGGTAAGCAGTGTAGTGTATATATGGCCTGCTACTGCAATCCCGCCCATAAATAAAAGGGCTGTTTTCAGGGCAGGTATTCTGGAGGATGGTATTAGTAAAGTTTTTTTTCCATTCATACTTGTATGAATGGATTCAGGAGCAACCCTTACACTTCAGATAAAAAAAATAGGGAATGAGCGGTCAGGCTCATTCCCTGAGGGATTTATGGAGTCACGTTAGGGAAAAAGTGTTTCGTCTTTTTCTTTCACACGCAAATATAAAACAGAATTCTGAGAGTTAAGAATCTAAACCTAATTGTTTACAGATTCGTGACAGTTCTGTTTTATCTTTTTCAGAAAT
>CAYPZI010000028.1:0-28732 GCA_964415185.1 uncultured Balneolaceae bacterium
TGACTTATTTAATTTAAAATCAATCCTTTATAATTACTCTTGCGGATTTTAGGTACTAATAAATCCGATGAGTTTTTAATTTTGGCTTCCGGTATGTCAATTCTAAAACTGATTTTTGTTTCGATTCTCTCACCTGTTCTATTTCAGTCTCAGTTGGGTTATGACAGGCAAAATTTCGATATCCAAGGCAACGCGTGAGGATCTTTGGCCACACCAACTCTCCCGGTTCCATAAAACAACCTTTTTAATATATTTAACTTTATTTACACAGTAAGCTATCAGGAATAATTGTATAATCGGATATCCTTATTATCGCGTAAATCAATCAAATTATAGGCTTAACTATGATTAGCAGAAAAAGATTTTTAAAAACAGCTGCATTTGGCTCCCTTTTATCCATAAGTAAAATGAAAGTAAATAAAGCAGGAACGGCAGTGAACAAGCCGCTTATCCTCTCTACATGGAATTTCGGTTTGGAAGCCAATAAAAAAGGCTGGGAGATACTTAAGGCAGGCGGCAGTTCGCTCGATGCCGTTGAGGCAACAGCCAGGGTGCCCGAAGCCGATCCTGACAACCATTCGGTCGGGTACGGAGGTTTTCCGGACCGCGACGGGCGTGTTACACTCGATGCCTGTATTATGAAGGGGAATGGAGAATGCGGGTCGGTAGCATTCCTGGAAAAGATAAAACATCCTGTTTCGGTTGCAAGAAAAGTGATGGAAGAAACTCCCCACATTATGCTGGCGGGTGAAGGAGCTCTTCAGTTTGCCATAAATTCCGGCTTTGAACAAACGGACTTACTGACAGACGAAGCCAGGGAAGAGTGGGAAAAGTGGAAAATAAAATCGGAATACAATCCAATCCCGAATATCGAAAACCATGATACAATCGGAGTACTTGCCATTGACAACAATGGCGTTCTTTCGGGTGCATGCACTACCAGCGGACTTGCTTTTAAAATGCGGGGCCGTGTCGGTGATTCTCCCCTGATTGGCCCTGGCTTGTTTGTGGACCAGGAAGTTGGGGCTGCCACAGCTACAGGCAACGGCGAAGAGATTATTCGCGTGGCAGGCAGCCACACCGTAGTTGAAATGATGAGGCAGGGCCGCTCACCAAAAGAGGCCTGCAAAGAAGCTGTTAACAGAATCATCCGGAAGAATGAGGATCTCAGTAATCTGCAGTGTGCCTTTCTTGCGCTGAACAAGGAGGGTGAATATGGAGGCTTTGCAATCCGTAACGGTTTCAGTTACGCAGTATCCGGTAAGGAAGGAGAGCGGCTGATTGAATCGGATCATGAAATATGAATCCGGCTTTTGTGCCCCCAAAAATAACGGATAATTTCGAGATTCAGAACTCTTGACACCATAAAAAACAAGGGATTACCGGGATTATATCGTAAAACAGGAATTCACTTTTGTTCCTTGTCAGTTGTTTACAGCGAACCACGAACCACAAACAACGAACAAACGCATCCAGTACAAATCTGATGCAACTACAAAATTGCGACTTAAACTTTTACGTTAAGTAAGGAGTTCTGATGTTACTCATTCATCCAACTGTTTCAATGCCGCCCGGATTACCTGGAGGTGAATACGGGATTGTACTACAGGATCAATCATATTGAATTCAAACTCCTCGAACAAGTCTTCGGGTAAATCTCCACGGGCAGCCTTGTTTCTTATTTCGGGAAGTTTTTCTTTAAATGCCAGGTAGTGGGCAGGGACACCGGGACGGCTTTCAATGTCTTTTTTTGACCGGACTAAAAAGAGTGGCAGTTCGGTAACCAGGCAAAGAGGGTCATTACCAAGTGACCTTATATATTCCATAGAGCTGAGATGGAAGCGGGAAGCCATTTCTTCGTCACCTTTTTTTAAAAAATGTTCCCGCATGGCTTCTCCTTCGGGTGTGGTTGTAAAGCCTGGTCCGATATACTGAAATCCTTTTTCACCGTCCCGGTCATGGTCATGCAGGGGCAGGTTCATTGATTCGGCAATCGATCGAAACCGGGACTGAAGAGATTGGGTTCGATCCATCCAGTGCCGCTCAATCAAAAGCATGATTCCCTCTGCAAAAGCCATTCCGTGAAAATTGATGTAGAGATCAAAAGGTGCGTGATTTTTCAGAAATTGTGAAATGGCTTTATTCTCAACCCTCATATCGGGATAACCGAATTCCAGATCCCGCCCCGGTTCTTCCCGGAACACATTCGTGGCAAAAGAGAGAAGGTCAGGCCAATCCCGGATCCACTTCCGGTTTTTCTGTTCTCCATCGGGATTGATGTGCGGAATGATAAAAAAACTGTATGTATTGAACAGGGATTCCAATTCATGGGAGTGTTCCAGGAAATAAGTAACCAGTAAACGAAGGGTCCCGGGCCCGGCAGGCTCGTCGGAATGAGCCCCGCTCATCAATACCACCCTGGTATCACCGTGTCCCGCAATAAAACCGTGTATGGGCCGGTTTTCCTCACTGAACCCGACTGCTAACCGGCGGACATTATCATCGCCTGTTTTCAACAGTCCGGAAATTTCTTCAATAAACGATTCGGAAGTCCGGAATTTAAAATTTTTGGTTTCAACATTTTCAACAAATGAAAGCATTTTTTCCTTTTTATATTTGAAACGAAACGTTACGGTAATGTTGTACCGGGTAAAAATCTGCCAGGCAGAAAAAGAGTTAAATAAAGGTAAGAATTAAATGAAAGGTGCGTTTCATCTTTGTATATTTAAAGCTTGTTAATTTTCGGAGAAAAACCTTTCAATGAATAATATTCGTAACTTTTGTATAATTGCTCACATTGATCACGGCAAATCCACGCTCGCCGACCGGTTACTCGAACGTACGGGTGCCATTACCGAGAGAGAGATGCAGGAACAGGTTCTGGATGATATGGACCTGGAAAGGGAACGGGGAATTACCATTAAAAGCCATGCGATCCGGATGGAGTATAAGAGATCAAAAGAGGAGATATATATATTCAATCTTATTGATACTCCCGGTCATGTTGACTTTGCATATGAAGTTTCGAGGGCACTGAAAGCGTGTGAAGGAGCACTCCTTGTAGTGGATGCCGCACAGGGAATCGAGGCACAAACAATATCCAATCTTTACCAGGCGATTGACCAAAACCTGGAAATTATCCCGGTATTGAATAAAATTGACCTTCCGGGTGCCGATGTAGAAGGGGTGGGCCAGCAGATTGTTGACCTGATCGGGTGCGCCCATGATGAGATCCTCAAGGTCTCAGGCAAGACCGGCGAAGGAGTGGATGAAATGCTTGAAGCCATTGTAGAACGAATTCCCGGTCCGGCACAAAATACGGATAAGCCGCTGAAAGCCCTGATCTTTGATTCGATTTTTAATACTTACAGGGGGTCGATCGCTTACATAAGGGTGATGGAAGGTGAATTGAAAAAAGGTGACCCGATTCTGTTTATGGCCACACAAAAAAAGTATGATGCAGAGGAAATCGGATATCTGAAATTAAAAAAAGAACCATGTAAAAAACTGGAAGCCGGCGATGTCGGTTATGTGATAGGCAGCGTAAAGTCACTGCAGGATGCACGGGTAGGTGATACAATCACACTCCAGGATAATCCTGCTGATAAACCGGTGCCCGGATACAAGGATGTAAAGCCGATGGTGTTCAGCGGTATGTTTCCGACAAACTCCGAGGAATTTGAGGATCTGAGGGCAGCACTTGAGAAACTGCAGTTAAATGATGCTTCATTGACCTATCAGCCGGAAACTTCAAAAGCCCTTGGATTTGGGTTCAGGGCCGGTTTTCTTGGCCTTTTACACATGGAAATCGTACAGGAGCGGCTTGACAGGGAGTTTAATATTGATATCATCACAACTGTTCCCAATGTACAATACGAGGTTGTAACATCGGAAAAAAAGAAAATCACCGTTGATAACCCGAGTGAAATGCCGGATATAGGCCATGTAGAAGAGGTTTGGGAACCATACATCAAAGCCAGCATCATCACACCGGCAGATTATATCGGCCCGATTATGAAACTTTGCCAGGAAAGAAGAGGAAATTACATCAATCAGCTTTTTATGCAAAATAACCGGGTGGAAATTACGTATGAATTACCGATGGCCGAAGTGGTGTTTGATTTCTATGACAAGCTGAAAAGCAATACCAGAGGCTATGCGTCTCTCGATTATGAACTGCTTGAATACAGAAAAGGCGACCTTGTGAGGCTCGATATCCTGCTGAACGGGGAACCTGTTGATGCTCTTTCAAGTATCTCACATCGTGACAAGGCGTATGAGCAGGGCAGAAAAATATGTTCTAAGCTTAAAGAATTGATTCCAAGGCAGCAGTTTGAAGTTGCCGTACAGGCGGCTATCGGTTCACGGGTTATTGCTCGCGACACTGTAAGAGCCCTGCGTAAAGACGTGACGGCAAAGTGTTATGGCGGCGATATTACCCGGAAAAGAAAATTGATTGAAAAACAAAAAGAAGGGAAAAAAAGAATGAAACAGGTTGGAAGTGTGGATATTCCGCAAGAAGCGTTCCTGGCTGTTTTATCAATGGATGAGGATGAAAGATGAAAATAAAGTTTTATGTACCAATAGTTGTAATTTTACTCTTAATACTGGCACCTCTTCAGGTATATGCCCAGTTTGAGGAACCGGAAATTATTAAAATTGAAAAATCGGACAGATCCGAATTTCAGCAGAGATTTGAGGATATCAAATGGACCGGTCAGGGTTTGTATAACCCGACCACCATCGACAGGGTGCCAACCATAGAGCTCAGGGCAAGGCTTCAGGCTGCATTTGGCGACCCGACCCAGGGAATCGGTGACCTGATTGACAGAAGCAATTTCAGGCCGGGGAAAGCGGTTCAGTTCGAGTATTGGTTTGTGATTGACGGTGAAATTCCCATGATGCTTCTCGACCTTGACGGGCCTTTTGAAAACGGATTGGTTTATGTAGGAGCGAGCAGGTATGTTGACTTGTATCCACAGATAAAACGGACATTGACAAAAATGCTTATGGGCGGCGATGATTCCATGGATGAATACAGCGATTATTTTTATTCTCCGGAGCGGGATCAATGGTATCTTGTAGAATATAAAGCCGGTGAATTTAAAAGAGAGCCGGTTTCCAAACCCAAAAGCTTCAATTAACAGATAGGAACTCTACATTGGCAAAAAAAGACGAAGTAAAAGATGAACTGAAATCCCGCCGCCGGGATAATGACAAATATTCTGAAGCTGATAAAAAAGCAAAGCACTGGGCGCGCGAATGGCTTGATGCCCTGATTTGGGCCGCTATTGCCGCACTCATTCTGCGCACTTTCTTTTTCGGGGCTTACCGGATACCGACACCATCCATGGAAAAGACCCTGCTTACCGGTGATTTTTTGCTGGTATCTAAAATGGCCTATGGCGCAAGAACGCCTATGACGTTTTCCGTCCCATTTACCGACATCTATATGCCGGGTGTGAATATTCCCTGGTTCCGCATTCCAGGGTTGGAAGATGTTGACCGCAATGAAATTGTTGTTTTTAATTATCCGATCGATGTGGCTCCCATATCGGCAAAAACAAATTACATCAAGAGGCTTGTCGGGATGCCCGGTGACCGTCTTGAAATCAGAGACAAGATACTTTATGTGAACGGTGAACAGTCTGAACAATTTGAAACCCTGATGTACCATTACAGGGTACAGGTGCGCGACAGGGTCCGCCTGAGCCGGGCAAAGGTAAGAGAGGCAGGGGCAGAAATTGTACAGAGCGGCAATGGCTCCGTACATATTATGAATATGACCGATGAAGTGGCAAGGCAAATGTCCGGATGGCCGGAAATTGAAAGTGTTGAACTATTCGTGCTTCCGGATAATTTCAACGAATTTAGCCGCAGGGGGTTTAATTTTTCAAAAGGATTTTTAAATCATGATCAGATGCCGGAAATTATTATTCCCTACCAGGGACAGGAAATTACTTTAACAAATGATAATTGGCACATTTACCAGGATATAATTGAAAGGTATGAACGAAACAGCGTTCAAAAAACGGACGAAACCTTTTTCATAAATGGTGAAGAGACCAATCGCTATACGATCAAAAAGAATTACTACTTTATGATGGGTGATAACCGTGACGATAGCGAAGACAGCCGTTTCTGGGGCTTTGTTCCTGATGACCATATAGTTGGCAAGGCAAGTATTATCTATTTTTCGTGGGATCATGAGCGGTTTGCGCCAAGGCTTGGCCGTATGCTGAACCTGATTCATTCCTGACGTTTTGCTTTAAATAAGGGACGGAGAAGCAGCGCAAATACGATTACCGAAATAATAAATGTTGTCTGCTGGCCAGCAACGGTGAATCCTGCAGCAGATGATACAGCCCTCATCAGGTTATTAATACCAATCAGGATACTGATATAAACTACAAGAGCTGTAAAGAGGTTATAAATTCTGCCATTCCTGTATTTTGCCGGAAGCACTTCTTTATTATTGATGAGTATAAAAAGAATAACAGCTATTACAGGCAGAATGATACCATTTAAGGCCTGAGCCAGAATGATAACCGGTATGGGCCTGAGGCCGAGCATTCCGAACATCAATCCCGTAAGCAGAACGGCAATCCAGATACCCCTGAACCGTCTGCCTTTTTCATTCCACGTGCCGGGCCTGCTGTTTTTTTCAAGTATCGATTTAGCAGTAACTGCAGCAGCGAGCGCAGCAGTGAGTGTTGAACTGAGTCCTGCCCCAAACAGGCCCAGGCCAAGCAGCCAGCCGGCCCAGGTGCCAAGCCGGTCTTCAAGAGCACCCGAAAGGGATTCGAAAGTAAAGGTTCCTGATATGGCAGAACCGGTAAGCAATACGGCTACTGAGACCAATCCGCCAAGGCCAATAGCAATCAGAAGGCTTATTCGCATCTCAGGTTGTGTTTGTGAATGCTTTAAACCCGAGCCCAGGAATATATTGTAGGGTACTACGGTAGTACCGATTAAACCCAAAACAAGCAATTCCGCTCCATCGGGAATAGATGGAATAAATGCCGCGGATAAAATTTCAACCGGATCCTGCGGAATCAAGATAGCGGTTGAAATAAAACAGAAACCCATAAAGGCTACTACTGCACCAAGAGCCTTGGCAATTGATGTAACAGTACCAAACCACAATAACAGAAATGAAATCAACCCGATAACAGAAACAATGAGTGCATTGGGCAGTTCTGAAACAAGGCTAACACCGGCAACGGCACCAAGGATATTCCCTGTTTCAAAAGCCGCACAACCGGAAAGGATGGCAACCAGGGCAAAGTAGTTCAGCATTTTTCCGGCAATGGTATTTGAGTAGCGTTCAGCCATTATTTCACCGAGGTTGTTACCGCTTGCTGCGGTCAGGCGGGCTGATGCTTCCTGAAGCACAAAACAGGCAACCGTCGAAAAAATTAGCGCCCATATAAGTGCATAGCCGAATTCGCTTCCCGCTGCGGCAGCCGTAGTAACCGTGCCCGGCCCGATAAAGGCTGCTGAAATAACGGACCAAAACAGAATATTAATAAGACGCTGCTTCAAAAGATCTGTAGATCGAAAGTTTATAAATCAATGTATTGAAAGTAGTAAAAAATGAATAAAACTCTTTTATGCTGAAGTCGCGAGGATACGAAGCAACACGAAGAACCCGTGCCACATCTATTTAGAATTAAACTAAAAAATTAAAGCCGGTTTGCAGCTAATTATACTTTTTGGACAGCCTTTACAAAGATAACCATTTTAAAACGGGTTCAATCCTCATTAACCAAATATCAGATCTCAAACAATTTCCATATCTTAAGACATTAATTTAACAAAAAGATCCAATGAATCTCGAAGACAAATTACAACAGGTTAAAGAAAGGTATGATGAGATCAACCAGGCAATGGCCGATCCATCCATTTATGATAACCCGAAAGAATATACTGAGCTTACAAAAGAGCATACCGTTCTCAAAGACCTGGTTGAAGATTACGAACGCTGGCAGAAAATTAAAAAAAACCTGTCGGGAAACAGGGAATTGATTCAGAATAATGAAGACCCGGACCTGACGGAAATGGCGAAAGAAGAAAACAGCGATCTTGAATCGGAGCTCGAAGAACTTGAAGAGGAGATTAAGTTTAAGCTGATTCCAAAAGATCCGGATGAATCCAAAAACTGTATTGTTGAAATTCGGGGGGGGACCGGTGGTGATGAGGCGGCTCTTTTTGCGGGTGATTTATTTGATATGTATCGCAGGTATGCCGACCGGTCGGGCTGGAAAATGAATGTGCTAAGTGCACATGAAGGAGAAATGGGAGGATTCAAGGAAATCGTTTTTGAGCTATCGGGGAACGAGGTTTACGGTAAAATGAAATATGAAAGCGGGGTACACCGCGTGCAAAGGGTTCCCGAAACTGAATCACAGGGCAGGGTTCATACATCAGCTGCTACGGTGGCCGTCTTACCGGAAGTCAATGATGATGTAGACATCAAAATCGATATGGGTGATATTCGCGTTGACACGTTCCGCTCAAGCGGTGCCGGCGGGCAGCATGTCAATAAAACCGACTCTGCTATCCGCTTAACTCACGAACCGAGCGGAGTTGTTGTCGAATGCCAGCAGGAGCGGTCTCAACATCAGAATAAAGAGAAAGCACTGATGATGCTGAAAACCAAACTCTATGATATGGAGATGGAAAAGATCCGGGAAGAAAGGGCTGCCGAGAGAAAAAGCCAGGTATCAACCGGCGACCGCAGTGCAAAAATCAGGACATATAATTTTCCGCAGGGCAGGATTACCGACCACAGGATTAACCTTACCCTTTACAATCTTGACGAAGTGTTAAAAGGCGACCTCGATGAAGTTATCAAAGCCCTGAGGGTGGAAGAAAATCTCGAAAAACTGAATGCCGTAATGGAATAAAATTATTACATTGAACTATAAATCGTATTCTGCATCAACCATAGATTAATCCTGTTCCGAAATGAATTTTCCCAATCCGTTTTACAGATGGAGGCCACATCCCTGGCATGGCCTTGAAGTGGGTGACAATCCTCCTGATATCGTGCATGCGTTTATTGAAATCACACCTTTTGATATGATCAAATATGAGGTCGATAAAAAAACCGGTTATATGCGGGTTGACAGGCCTCAGAGAAGTTCTTCACTTCCTCCTTCTTTATATGGCTTTATACCGAGAACGTATTGCGGTGAAAGACTCGGGAAACTGGCTGTCGGTACAGACAAAGGGGACGGAGACCCGCTTGATATTTGCGTACTGAGTGAACGTCCCATTGACCGGACTGAAGTTATTTTAAGTGCAAGAGTCATCGGCGGCATCCACATGATCGACAGGGGAGAAGCAGATGACAAGATCGTTTCCGTTTTGGATAACGACAGCTATTACAGTAATATCCAGAATATTGGGGATCTTCCCGTGGTGTTGATTGAACGGCTGCGGCATTATTTCGGAACATACAAACTGATTCCCGGACAGGAAGCAGACGTTAGGGTCGACAGGGTATACGAAAAAGATCATGCCAGAAAAGTGATCGAGGCATCTATGGAAGATTACGAAGAAATGTTTGGGAGTTGATGTCTTCAAGGTGAAAGTCAATAGGGATCACGACACCAGCATTAATTAATTAAAAAAAAATATTGGCATGCGGGGGAACATAACACTCGGAAGATTTGCCGGAATAAAAGTCAGGATTCACTGGAGCTTTTGGCTGATCATTCTCTGGATTGTGTTTTTGGATATTTCGAGAGGAAATACTTTGGATGGAATGGTTTGGAACATTTTTTTTATTCTTGCCATCTTTTTGTGTGTTGTACTTCATGAATTTGGTCACGCGCTTACGGCCAGAAAATTCAATATAGGCACAAGACAGATAACACTTTTGCCGATTGGAGGCGTTGCCAGCCTGGAAAAAATGCCCGAAAACCCGAAAGAAGAATTGATGGTTGCGATTGCAGGCCCGGTAGTAAACCTGGTTATCGCATTGATTTTAATACTATTTGTTCCTGTGGATACTTACCTCGAAATGGAACCGGAACAGCTCGAAGAATCACTTAGTATGGTCAAAGCCGGAAATTTTTTATTCTACCTGTTATCGGCAAACATTATGCTTGTGGTTTTTAACATGATTCCGGCCTTTCCAATGGATGGCGGGAGGGTGCTTAGGGCATTGTTATCATTGAAAATGGGCAGGATCAGGGCAACTGAAGCGGCATCAACCCTTGGGCAAATGATGGCAGCTCTCTTCTTTATTCTTGGATTGCTCTACAATCCGATCCTGATATTAATTGCTATTTTTGTCTGGTTCGGCGCAAGAGGCGAAAATGTAATGATTCAGCAAATTTCCCTGCTCAAGGGATACAATGTAAGAGATGCAATGATGACCGATTTCACCGAGTTGAAGAAAGAGCAAACCCTGGAAGATGTAATTGATATTATTATTGCAGGCACGGAAAGGGATTTTGTAGTGTCGGAAAATAACAGGGTGGCCGGAATCGTAAATCACTCTGCAATCGGAAAGATATTGCGCGATAAAGGGCGGAATGTAACAGTTGGTGAAATTATGAAAACCGATTTCGAAGTTTTGAGTGTTGATGAAGAACTTACTGAGATTTACAGAAAAATTATGGCCAGTAATCATGATTTTTTCCCGGTAATGGAAAATAACAGGCTTGCCGGAGTGATTGATATGAATAACATCAATGAATTTATGATGTTTCGTTCATCAATCGAGTATTGACCTGTCTGCCCTGTTCATACTGTGTTCAGCGGGAACCATTAATAATGGTGTTTTTCCATATAAAGCGATTTCTCTTGCTTTGCTCTTAAGAAGCATCCACTCTAAAAATGTCTTTTTATACCTGGGCATAATAACCATTGCGTTTTTCTGATCTTTCAGATAGGCCGTGATCCCCTCAAAAAATGATTCTGATTCCGGAGTTTCGAGAATGATTCTGTTACTTATCTCATTTTTTAATGTCTTCTCAAATGCTGACGCTTTTTCTTTCTCGTTTTCCGTAATTATATGAACAGTGTGAAATTCTGAACCGAGTTCGGCTGCAAGCAAGCGCATTTCCCGTATAATTTTTATGTCGCGATTTCTAAGATCCGTAGTAAATACAAGTGAGCCCGTTGGTTTATAGTCGCTGTTTTCCGGAATTGCCAGAACCGGTACTTCAGAGTCAAGTAGTATGGAGTTAGTTACACTTCCGAACAATAGCTTTTTAAGCCCGTCATCGCTTCCTATTCCCATTACAACAAGGCCCGGTTTTATTTCTTCTATTGCATTAAGGACTGCAGGTACAATTTTGCCTTGTTTTACTATTTTATCGATGCGAAGATGCTTAAACTGATCAACCGATTTCAGATCACGTATCGTGGTATCCATTTCCGACTCAACAGCCTTAATCCGTTCTTCGATAATAGAGTCCAGACGGGAAGGAAATTCATAAGGCGGGCTGACAACATTGAGCAGACAGATTCTGTCCTTGTTTAGAACAGCCAACTCCAAAGCATACCTGTAAGCGGATTCAGATCGCAATGAAAAATCGGTAGGCACAAGAATAGTATTGAAAAATCCCATATTTTGATAAAATCAGCTAAATTTTAAGTACCTCTTCATTATATATAAGATTTCAAAAATAATAAAAATGTGCGGAAGATACGTTCTAAAATCCAAACTGCCTGAGCTTGCTTCATTTTATAATGCGAAGGTATCAGAAGGAATTGAGTTCGATGAAATTTATAATGCTGCACCTTCATTTGATATGCCGGTGGTTTTTTCTCAGGAAAAAAAAAGGGTATTGGATTTATATCGTTGGGGGCTTGTGCCATTTTGGGCAAAGGATGAAAACCCGAAATACAATATGATCAATGCAAGGGCAGAAAGCCTGAATGAAAAAAAGAGTTATCAAAAACCATTCAGGTCTCAAAGATGCGTAGTGCCGGCGAATGGCTTTTATGAATGGAAAAAATCAGGCAAAAGAAAAATTCCTCATTTTATCAGGTTTAAATCAAATAAATTAATGAATTTTGCCGGGTTGTATGAGAACTGGCATAACAGTGAAGGAAAAAAGGTGGATAGCTTTACTATTATTACAACCTGCTCAAATGAGGATGTTTTATCGCTTCATGACCGGATGCCTGTAATTCTGCACAATGAGGAAATATCATTTTGGCTTGATCCTGAAAACCACTCAACCCGTGAACTTGAAAAATTGCTTGTGCCATATTCCGAAGGCGAGCTCGAAATATACCCTGTGTCTGAAAAAGTAAACTCACCACGGAACCAGGGTCCCGAGCTTATAAAAAAAACCGGTACCACAGGAACCCTCGATTTCAATTCTTAAATAATCTCAAATAGTTCGACTTCGTAAATGAGTGTATCCTCCCGGAATTGAAAATTAAGGGAGGTAGCAGGGGTATTTTCAAACCCGAGAGGGGGTGGTACAACGATTACCCTTATCTCACCTTCTTTTATTCCAAGCAGACCTCGACGCAATCCTTCGTTTTCAGAGGCTTGAACGGAAGCTACCCTGGGGGTTGTATTGCCATCGGCATAAGAACTTCTTACAACCTCTCCGTCTGCAGTTCTTAGTGTAAAATGCCAGCGAATGTTATCCCGGTTTACAACGCTGAATTCACCTTCTCCCGGACGCACACGGAAAAATACAAGGCTATCAGCCAGCTCTATTCTTTCTGTACCGGTTGTATCAACCGGTGGCGGGACAGTGCTTAAATCAGGCGGGTCTATATTAAAAGGGTTTGAATTACTTCCGCAAGAGACTACAATTGAGGTAAATAAAAATAACAAAATTAAATTTTTTCCATTTATAAAATCCATGTGGGGTACAGAAGCTCTTTTTTATTTTGATTTGTTAATTACACCGAATCCCTAAAAATAAGAAATTGGCCGGTGACCAGTAAGTAAAAATAGGTTTAATGCTGATATTGAAATAAACTTTACCTAACGTAAAAAAACGAAGGATGTACACATTAATTATTTTTGCCGGGTATCAGGCAATGCAATATATCAACCGCTCATAGCTTCTTCAAATTCCTCCTTACGTTTTCGTAGTGCAAACTTACTCAAATAGATAGAAAATTGGTATAAAATTACAAGCGGTAGACAAATCATTATTTGTGAAATGGGATCAGGCGGTGTCAGAATTGCAGCAAGTAAAAGAGCCGTCACGATTGCATGCCTTCTGTAGGTTTTCATAAACTCGGGTGTGAGCAGACCGATTTTAGTCAGGTAATAACTGACCACCGGTATTTGAAAAAGTATGCCGCAGGATAACGTCCACATAGCTACGGAAGTAAAATATTCATTGATATCAAATTCATTGCTGATAACTTCGGCAATCACGAACTGTGTGAAAAACTGTACGGCAAAAGGAACCAGGATAAAGTATCCGAAGGCAACGCCCAAAAGAAAGAAGAATGTGATAAACATTGCATTCAGATACGTTTTGATTTTTTCACCGCTTTTTAGAGCCGGTTCTAAAAATGCCCACATTTGATAAATAAAAATGGGAGATCCTATAATGGCACCGACGATTATGAGGGTTCCCCAGTAAGTAAAAAATTGTCCGGGAAGTTTTCTGGAGATGAGTGAAAGATCGATGGCATCAATCGGCATAATCCTGTACATCAAAAAGTCGGACCGGGCAGGGCCAAGTATGATTTCATTGACCAGGAAATCAGCAAATATAATTGAAATCACAACGCCTGCAGCAATACCGATCAGCCCTTTGATGATACGCCAGCGAAGTTCTTCGAGATGATCCAGGAACGACATGGTTGCCGTTGGATCGTTTTTGGGCGGTTTTGCACCGGGAAGTTCAGGTCCCATAACACCGCGATTTTCAGTTCCTCTGCTCACCGTCTGTGGCTAAAATTATAGAAATTCTGTTTCATCAAGCTGTGACAAAATCGTAAAGTGGAAACCGGGTACACATCTGAAAAACTTCTTGTTTCACTCTTTGTAAATTGGAAGCATCGGATGGATTTTGAAGAACACAGTCAATTAATTCGGCTACTCTTATGAATTCTTCCTCCTTAAATCCGCGCGTTGTCATAGCGGGTGACCCGATTCTGATGCCTGAGGTTACAAAAGGACTTTCCGTATCAAAGGGAACCATGTTTTTATTGACGGTGATAGCTGCTTTGTCAAGAGCTTCTTCCGCCACTTTACCTGTAAGTTCTTTGTTTCTCAGGTCAACCAATATAAGATGATTGTCGGTACCTCCGCTTACAAGGTTATAGCCCAGACCCTGGAATGTATCGGCCATTGCTTTGGCATTGAGTTGTATCTGTTTTTGATATTCCCTGAATTCGGGTTTCAGGGCTTCTTCAAATGCTACGGCTTTGGCAGCTATTACATGCATCAGCGGGCCGCCCTGGCTTCCGGGAAAAACGGCAGAATCAAGAACTTCACTCCGGTTTTTCACTCTCCCGGATTTTCTGGCTGTTACCCCGAGCTTGTTTTTACCGTCTTTTCCAATAAGAATCATACCTCCTCTCGGCCCGCGCAGTGTTTTATGGGTAGTAGTGGAAATCACATCACACCAGGGCAGAGGGTTGTTAAGCAGGCCGGCAGCAATCAAACCGGCAGTATGCGCCATATCCATCCACAAAAACGCACCGGTTTCGTCGGCAATACTTTTAAAAGCCTCATAGTCAAAATCACGGGGATAAGCGCTTGCACCAATTGAAATCAGCTTTGGCTTTACTTTTTTCGCTTGGTCGCGCACCTTATCCATATCAATTCTGCCGGTGTCTTCGTCCACTCCGTAAAATTCGGCCTTATAGGTGATTCCGGAAAAATTGACGGGTGAACCATGGGTAAGGTGGCCGCCGTGAGACAAGTCCAGCCCCAGCAATGTTTCACCCGGTTCCATGAAAGCAAGATAGACCGCTGCATTAGCCGAAGCACCCGAGTGCGGCTGGACATTTACCCATTCTGCACCAAACAATTTTTTTGCCCTCTCGCGTGCCAGCTCCTCAACTTCGTCAACAAATTCGCATCCTCCATAATATCTTTTACCGGGATATCCTTCGGCATATTTATTTGTGAGTACGGTTCCCATCGCTTCTATAACAGCCTTTGAGGCAAAGTTTTCAGAGGCAATCAGTTCGAAATTCAGGTTTTGGCGTTGTGTTTCTTTTTCAATGCTGGCGTAAATTGCCGGGTCTTGTTCCTGAAGCGATTTCATGTTTGATTCTCTTTATTAATGGTTAATGAATTGATTTTATTTACTCTTCTCTCATGCCGGCCGCCTTCAAAATCGGAGTTAAACCATGCTGTCAGGATTTCTTCAATTTCATCGGCATTCAATTCCCGTCCGGGTAGGCAAATTATGTTTGCGTTATTGTGTTGCCGCGCAAGTACAGCCACTTTGGGTGAATAGGCAAGAGCAGCCCGAATATTTGGAAATTTATTGGCGGTCATGCACATGCCCTGTCCGCTGCCACAAAAAAGTATACCGGAACTATATTCCGAATTGTTAACCTTTTTGGCAACTTCAACGGCGAATTCCGGGTAATCAACCGAGTCAGAAGAGTGAGTTCCGAAATCTACCGGCATATGCCCCATTTTTTCCAGGATTTTTTTTGTGATCTCTTTGGCTTCAAAACCTGCATGATCACTGGCGATAGGTATAATCATTAAAGATATTCAGCAGTTAAGATTTTAAGGGTTTAAATATCTCGAAAAAATTGATCAGTAAAAAGCTTTCTGTATAAACATCACGAAGTGAGTGCATAAATTAAAATATTGGCACCCATCCGCAGGGCCCGCTCACGTAATGCCGGTGGCGGGTTATGAACTTCAGGATTGGTCCAGGCATCCGACAAGTTCGATTCGTATGTGTAAAATATCACCATTCTGCCATCGTGAAACAGCCCGAACCCTTGTGGTGGTTTTCCGTCATGCTCATGTATCTTGGGCAGGCCGTTTTCAATTTTAAATAGCTTGCTATAAATCGGATGACTGAACGGCACTTCCCTGAATTCGTTGTCCGGGTAAAGTTCATCCACAAGTTGCCTTACATGAGGGTCAAGCCCATAATCGTCATCAATATACAGAAAACCTCCGTTGTCCAGCCATTTCCGGAGGTTTTCAATGTCAGACCGGTTCGATTTTATGGTACCGTGCCCGGTTAGAAACGCGAAGGGATAATTAAAAAGATCACGGCTGCCGATGTGGACGTCATCGAATGATTCGGAAACCGGAAGTTTTACATGATTCTTTGTAAACCGAATAAGGTTGGGAAGGGCAGAGGGGTCGTTGTACCAGTCTCCGCCGCCATCGTACTGAATCCGCGCAATTTTAAACTCACCATTATCCTGTGCCAACAACCGGGAACCGGGTAATAAAAGAGCCGGGAGAAATAAAAAAAGGGAAAGACTTTTTAAAATTGTTGAGATAAAAGAGATTTGCACCATATAATAGCCTGTCAAGAAACAGGGCCTGCTAAATTAAAAGATTTCTGAAATCGATAGTTATCCAAAATTCCAGTTTACTCCCCGGCCATTTTCAGGATCAGGAAAATTCCATTCAACAGCACCCTGGTCACACGCATACATGCAGGTTCCGCACTCAATACAATCTTCGACCTGGAAATGAACGGTACCTTTGTCATCAGTCGTGTAACAGTTGGCAGGACACGTGTACGTTGTGGCCTTGTGAGGACATACACTGTTACAAATATCGGTGTTTACAACGATATGCGGTTTAATTTCTGATTTAGACTGATTCCTGTAATTAACCAATCCAAGTTGTTCAGTCAGTTTAAGTTTTTTCATAGTGATTTGGCTCCTTTGAATCCTAATTTCATAAGTTCCCAGGCCGATGCGTGCTCGGCAACCGCTTCCTTCATCAAAACACGTGCTTTTTTAGCAGGTTGATTATTAATCGTAAAAAAACTTCTTCCAAAGTGATTAATGAGATTTGGTATTTTATGAATCATAACCGGATCGTGCAGCAAATGAACTGCATCCTGGAAATTATTGATATCTTTGAGAACGTAACTGTCGGACAGAGATTGCTGATAATCCTTCAGGGTTTGGGAGGAAAAATCGTTTTTTTGTTTGGCTTTAGCAATTGTTTCGGCGGCAAGAATGCCCGAGCGCATGGCATAGTCCATGCCCTGGATGGCCTTGCCGGCATTCATTAAAAGATTGGCGGCTTCTCCGCAAATCAACACCCCGTCTTTATACAATTTATCGGGCATAACCCGCTTATCCCCCGAAGAGACCACATGGGCGGAATACTCCACAACTTCACCGCCTTTAATGGTATCAGCAATAACGGGATGCGATTTGAAGTGGTTTAAAATATCGTAGGGCTTTTTAACTTTTTCCCTGAGATCTTTGAGCCCGAGTACAAGACCGATTGAAATCGTATCCCTGTTGGTGTACAGAAATCCGCCGCCTTCGATACCGTCCGTGGCATATCCGACAAATTCATTACTCATCCCGCTCAACCCGTTTAACTGAAAGCGGTCTTCAAGTTTTTCGCGGTCATATCGAATAATTTCTTTGACTCCTGTCAGGATATGATCGGCCGGCACATATTTATCCTGTAAACCGATTTGCCTTGTCAGCAGGTTATTTACACCTTCGGCAATTATAATACTGTCTGCATAGAATTTCTCGTCACCCGTTCGAATACCAACGGCTTTGTCATTTTCCATCAGGATTTCTTCGACAAGTATATTAGTCGCCACAAAAGAATCCATTGCAAAATCACTTTCGGCAATAGCTTCTTCCACTTTATCTGCTAACCATTTGTCAAATTTGGCACGCAGAACAATAACACCTGTATAAGGAGTGTTGTTGAAATGAGAAGATTTAAAATCGATTGAAAAAGATGACTGTTCATCCAGAAACGTAAGCCTTCGGTGATTGATGAATCGCTCCCATCCCCCATCTGTTTCTTCCCAGTAATTGGGAACCAGTTTTGCCAGATCGGATCCCCACAAAACTCCCCCCGATACATTTTTGGAACCGGCAAATTCACCCTTTTCAATAAGCAGGAATTTCATATTATTTTTTGCAAGGGTCATGGCTGCTGCAAGACCTGCAACCCCGGCGCCTATGATAATACAATCAAATTTTTCGTCCATATCCTATTTTTTAAAAACCTGTTTGATCTTGCTCTTGTTCAGAAGCGGTTATTCAGCTTTTGATTTTTTTTATTTCTTCAATAAAAGGGGGCAAAATCTTGTAAAGATCGCCTACGAGGCCGTAATCTGCTATTTCAAAAATGGCTGCATCGGGATCTTTATTGATTGCAACGATAATTTTGCTGTTTGCCATTCCTGCTACGTGCTGTATGGCGCCGGATATTCCGATTGCGATATAAAGCTGAGGCGATACCACTTTCCCGGTCTGACCGATCTGAAGGCTCGGGTCCATGATACCTGCTTCAGTAAGTGCTCTTGAAGCACCGGTACCTGCATTCAGCACAGATGCCAGTTCATTAACCAGCTTTTGTCCTTCTTCGTCTTTGGCTCCACGGCCGGCAGCTACAATGGTTTCTGCTTCTGAAAGATCCATTTGTTCTGAAGAGGAAGTAATGATTTCTCTTAACGTAATTTTCAATTCATCATCATCGAAGCTAAAGTCAATATTCTCAACCTTGCCCTCTGCTTTTTTTTCCGTGAGTTCGTACGAGCCGGATCTTACAGATACGAGAACAGTTTCAGCATCGGTTGTCACTTCCGATAGAATTTTTGCAGCCATCACAGGCCGCACGGCTTTAACGGTATCGCCATCAATTTCGAATGAAGAGACATCCGGCAGTGCAGCAGCCTCCCGGTTTGCAGCAAGGGCACCGAGAATATCTTTGGTTCCTTCCGTTGAACCAAAGGCAGTTATCCTGGGGTTGGTTCTTTCCATCACTGTTGATATGGCTTTCAACACCGGAACATTTAAATGATTTTTGAATATCGGGTCTTTTACGGTGTAGATGGTGGAAGCGCCATAATTTTGCACCTTATCCACATATTTTTCAGGTTCATTATTTATGATGAGCGCTTCGGATTTCAACCCGTGATTTTCAGCAAGTGAAGTACAATATGACAATATCTCGAGAGAAGATCTTTTAATTTTTCCGTCGGAGATGTCGATGTAGGTTAGTATAGAACTCATTTGCAGGTTTAATTTTAATTTCGGTTGAATAGTTTAAATTTTTGTGGTGTAATTAAAGTACATTGGCTTCTTCATCCAGAAGTTTTGCCACTTCCTTGGCAATTTCATCAGGCTCGCCTTCGAATTTTTTACCTGGCTCACGGCCTGGTTTTTCCTTGAAACTTTCTATTTGGGTTTTCGGCTGAATATTTTCATGATCGAGTCCGAGATCGGAAAGAGTGAGTGTATCTACCGGTTTTTTCTTTGATTGCATAATTCCTTTAAGGCTTGGAATACGCGGTTCATTCATATCATTCGAGCAGGTAACTAAACCCGGGGTGGATAATTCAATAATTTCGCGTCCGTTGTCACCCTGCCGTGAGACAACCAGGTTATCATCCTCCAAGTCAAGTCCAACGGCATTTGTTACATAGGGAAGCTGAAGTTTTTCAGCCAGCATTGAACCTGTTAAACCGGAATCCGTATCCTGGCTTTGTTTGCCACAAAAAATATAGTCATATTCGTTCTTGCTGAAAAAAGCATTCAGAATTTCAGCATATGAAGAGGAATCAAAATTTTCTTCTTCAACTACGATGTGCGTTCCTTTCGATGCGCCCATGGCAAGTGCTTTGCGGATTGTTTCTTTTGCTTTTTCACTGCCAATTAAAACCACTTCGGCCTCTCCGCCGTGCTTTTCACTCAGTACCAGCGCTTCTTCAACGGCAGAAGCATCATACGCATTTAATATCATCCGATCTGTATCCTGGTAAAGTTGTCCATCCTTGATCTGGAGTGGCGCATTAACATCGGGAACCTGCTTGATGCATATCAAAAATTTCATTCGTCTGTGTACTTTTTAATTAAAAATTGTTTTTCCGTTAATCATGTAAAAGAATCTGGAATCGCTTCCCAAATCATGTAATATAAGAAACAGCTAAGATAAATATTCCATTCAATCGGGTGATCCGGAGATTTCATAACACGGCATCACATCCGTCCAAAACGATTTTCTGATGTGCCGGCTTAAGGATGAACATGTATGGTCGTTCAACCCGCTCTCGGGATTGGCAAAAAAGTGCCGGTTTTCGCCACGTAGTTGCGCAGGCACGAAGCAACACGAAGAACCCCGATAGATCTATTTAAAATTAAACTTAAAAATTAAAGTCGGTTTGCAGCCAACTATACTTTTTGGACAGCCTCCTATTCATGTTAGATTCCTTTTAGGGGTTGGGATTTTGAAATTCATATAAATTTAACATAAGTAGAAATTTGCTGTTTTAATCGGCTGTAACATTTGATTTAATTCAGCATAACTGGTTTGTATTTATATGAAAGCGGGCGGTGAGGATATTAGAATAAATTAATGCTCTTTCCATATTTGTAACAAAAAGAAGATGCAGGTGTCTTGCTGAGTAGATGACTAAATGATCCCAGAAAATAATGCGAGTTTTAATAGTAGAAGATGATTTAATTATATCCCTGGTTCTCGACCGCATGGTCAGCCAGTTAGGGCACGAGGTAATTGCCAAGGTAACTACAGGGGAAAAAGCTCTGGAGATAGCCAGAGATGAACAACCGGAACTGATTTTGATGGACATCCGGCTGGCCGGTCAGCTTGACGGAATTGAGACGATGGCACTTATTCAGAAAGAACGATACATTCCGGTTATCTACATTACAGGCAACAATGACCGCCGAAACAGGGAAAGAGCTGAAGAGACAGACTTTATTGATTTTCTCATCAAGCCCGTCAGTATTGAGCAGCTTGAGAAATGCTTTATCGAAGCTGTTTGATTGTACCCTGCAAGCATTAGAAATGCAGGAGCAATCTTAAAAAAGTTGTGCAAGAAATTAAGGTTGGAATCACGGATTTGATGGATAACACGGATTCCTCGGATTATTTTGATTATTTTACCATCGCTATTGAGATGCATTGTTCCCCTAAAACCTCCGGCAGGATTTTGGAATTAAGCTCTCGGGTGAAATTGTTTGTGAACCTGATGCAAGAGAGAGCGGTCTACATGAGTGTAAATTTCAGTTGTCATGATAGATGCGTGCCCAAGCATTTCCTGTACTGCCCTTAAATCGGCACCACCTTCGAGCAAATGTGTTGCAAATGAGTGCCTGAAAATATGGGGATAAACATTTTTGTTGATACCGGCTTTATCTGCATATTTGTTTACTATATTCCACACGCTCATTCTTGTCAGCGGGCCGCCACGCTGGTTCAGGAACAATCTGTTTTTAGCCTTACCGGGATTTTTTTTATTGATAAAAGCAGGCCTTGTCTGTTCAAGATAGTGTTCGATTGCCAGTTGAGCCATTTCGCCGGCCGGTACAAGCCGTTCCTTGTTTCCTTTGCCCAGAACCCTGATAAAACCGATCTCAAAAAAGAGGCTGTCAGGTTGCAGGCCGGTCAATTCACTCACGCGCATGCCTGTAGCGTAGAGTGTTTCGAGAATAGCAGCATCCCTGATTCCGGCGGCAGTCGTTCTGTCGGGTGAATCGAGTATTTGCCCGATTTCATCAGGCGACAGAATTTCAGGCAGGTTTTTTGCTTTTTTGGGAAGGTCGATTAATTCCGCCGGATTGGCTACACTGATTTTTTCAGCCATGGTAAATTCATGAAAGCTGCGGATACTTGAAATATTGCGTGCGATTGAACTGACCGACATATTTAAATCAGTCAAAACTTCAAGATAATTTTCGATGTGCTGTAGGGTAACCCCGCTAAAATCTTTGATTTTAAGTTCTCTCCTGAGGTAGCTTAAGTACCTTCTGATATCATTTTCGTATGAAATGACAGAGTTATCAGCTAACCCCTTTTCAAGTTTTACAAATTGAAGATAGCGGGCCAGTATATTTTTGAACTCATCCAAAAGCAACTTTGTGTTTATTAATTCCCTAAAATCCGCAAGAGTAATTGTAAAAGATTGATTTTAAAATAAATGAGTCATCCCGAAAGCATTCGGGACTTGCAAGCAAGGATTCATTTAAATGATTAGAAATCAACAAGTCATCCGATGACTTTCGGTTATTGGGAATTCTCCTATTTATCAGCAGTTTCAGGAGCCTCTTCCTTTTCTTGGGAATTCTCTTCTGTTTTCTTGTTTTTTTCATCCTGTTTTTTCTTATCGTCGGGATATTCAATCCTTTTATGATAAACCCCGACAAGTATATTCAGAAAGGCCTGCTTTATTATTTCAATCTGGCTAAATGTCAGCGGGCAGTGATTTAACTGGTTGTCACTTATGTTAATTTCGATCATTCGGTTGATCAAGGTGTTCAATTTGGAATAACTGTGATCTTTCATTGATCTTGAAGCCGCCTCGATGCCGTCGGCCAGCATCATAATACCCTGTTCTTTTGTGAACGGCCTTGGACCGTCATACCTGAAATCATCTTCGAGTATATCACTGTCAGACTTATCCTTTTTCTTGGCTTTTTCATAAAAAAACCGGATCAGGGATGTACCGTGATGAGTTTTAATAAAATCGATTATAACCTCAGGCAGGTTATGCTCTTTTGCCAATTTCACACCTTCGCTCACATGATTTTTTATAACAAGTGCACTCATTTGAGGTTTCAGTTTATCATGTTCATTTCTTTCCCCTGCCTGGTTTTCAACGAAATAATCCGGTTTATCCATTTTTCCCACGTCATGAAACATGGCAGCAACCCGGCAAAGAAGGGCATTGGCTCCTATGGCAGAAGCTGCTGCTTCAGATAAATTGGATACCTGTAAACTGTGATGAAATGAGCCGGGGGCCTTATTCATCAATTCTTTCAGCAGGGGATGGTTGGTATCACTCAACTCAAGCAGTGTAAAATCAGTTGTGATTTTAAACAATTTTTCAAAGAGCAGTATTAACGGGTAGGTAAAGAGTATAAAAAGTGAATTAATCAGTACAAAGAACACATTATTCAAATAGGTTTCCAAACCGCTAAACCGGGAAAGAGAAAATCCGCCTATCACAAGAACATACGTAATAAAAACAATTCCTGGAGTTGTAAAGAAAAATTGTGAACGGTTTTTAATGTCTCTTACAGAAAATACTCCGAGGCTGCATGCAGTTGTAGTTGCGACAAGATACTGAAAATCATAATCATGATAGAGGCCTGTTATTATGGCAAGAGTAAATGTTGCAAGCAATCCAACCCGCGAATCGAAAATAATTGTAAGTATAATGGGGGCAATAGCAACCGACACTATGTAATTGTTTACCTGGTCAAAAGGATAAACCACAGCACTGCCAACACAGATAATGGTTAAAGTCAGAAAAACAAGAAGGTACATAGAAACGTCATCATGAATTTTTCTTCTGTATAAGAAAAGATACATGATGAAAACCAGGCTGGTTATAATTAATACTATGATCTCACCACTGTATCTGAGCCATTTTTCAAGTGTGGTAGCCGAAGAGGCACGGGCCGTGGCAAGGCTTTCAAGTATATTGGCTTTTTCTTCGGTTACAATATCCCCTCTTCGGATAATGACCTGTCCCTGTGCAACTGCGCCCTTGGTATTTGAGATGCTGTCGAGATTTTCCTGCAGGCGGGACTCTGTGTCTTCCGGATTATAAATCAGGTTCGGAAGCATTACCTGTCTTATAATCTGTATAGCTACATTCGCAACAGAAGATGTTTGCTCTTCGGAGAAACGGTTATCTGCAAACTTGAATGCTTCTTCCATGTCCCTGAGATTTCCCAGGTTTCTGGTACGTTCCGTGCGATCCTCCAGGTTTCTCACTATAATCCTGTTTTGTTCAATGTTACTTTTTGGCCTGTTTATGACTCCATCATCAAGCAGCCGGTCAATAACCGATTCAAGCGTACCCCGGATATTATTCATTATGAAGCTGTTGCTGCGCCTGTTATCCGGCCGAAGGGAAATATATGTATCGAGAATTGTGTTCCAGGCTGAATCATTAAATTCTATACCCGAAAAATTGAGCTCTTCAATAAAACGAAGACTGTCGTTTGATGAGGAGACATTCGGATTTGATTTTGCATTTTGCCACTGAACATAAGCATCAAGCACAGGTTGTAAATCACGGTAAAGAGAATCAATTCTGCTTTCAATATTCATCGAAGCTTCATTATCCACATGAAAAACAGGCGGAGTATTTGCTCTGACTTCCTCTCTTTCATCGTTTAGTTCTCCTTCCGTTTTTTTGATTGAAAAAGTAAAAGGAGCTGTAAGGTCATCAGCTCTCCAGGGTTCATCAAGTGAATAGTTTGCTACAGGCTGAAAGGAAGGTTGCGGTAATAAAATTACAATAATCAGTAAAAAAACAAACTGAATACCGAAACGTGCATACTTTTTCCTCCGGCCTGCAGTTTCCTGCTCCTCTTTTTTCTTTTTTTCCCCGATGCTCGGAGCTCCCTTTTTTGATTTCGGAGAGAGGCCGAATCTTTCAAGTAAACCCATAAATTAAATCTACAATTGTTTTGGCTGCTTCAATTCTTTAAAACGAAAAGGGAGCATAAAGCAGTATAATTCAATGATTTTATAAGAGTATAGCAATGCATTCCCACAGAACAAAATAAAGAAATGATTTCAATTGATGTCCAGAAGTTTTTTAAATTTTTCTTCGTCAATAACCCGGATTCCAAGTTTTTTGGCCTTGTCCAGTTTACTGCCGGGTGATTCTCCTGCAAGCACATAATCGGTATTGTTACTTACCGATGAGGTTGTTTTCCCTCCATGCTCTTCAATCAGGGTTGAAGCTTCCTTCCTTGTAAGCGATGGCAATGTGCCAGTAAGAACAAAATTAAGCCCTTCCAGTTTTGTTGTTTTAAAGCTCTTTTTTTCGGCTTCGAAATTTAAACCGTAATTTCTGAGGCGATTTACAATTTCCCTGTTTTTTTCATGGCGAAAAAAAGCTGTTACAGACTCAGCAATTTTAGGGCCGATCGAATTAACTTCCGTCATTTTTTCAATGTCAGCTTTCATGAGGGTGTCGATATTTTGGAATGCGTCAGCCAGGTCTTTTGCTACGGTTTTCCCCACGAAACGGATTCCCAGAGCATAAAGAACCCTTTCAAAAGGCTGGAATTTACTTTTCTCAATTGCCGTGACCAAATTATAGGCACTTTTTTCGGCCATCCTGTCAAGTTTTTCAAGTTGTTCGCTTTCCAATATATACAGGTCGGCATAGGTTTCAATCAGGTTATTTTCAACAAGCTGGTTAACTACCGCTTCGCCCAGGCCTTCAATATCCATGGCGTCCCTTGAGGCAAAATGCTTAATCCGTTCCCTTACCTGGGGCGGGCACTGTTGGTTTACACAGCGCCAGGCAACTTCCCCTTCAAATTTTTCAAGGGGTTCGCCACATGCTGGGCAACTACCGGGCATTTCGAAGGGATCTTCCCGATCTTTTCTGTCCGGATTTACAACACTCACAACTTGCGGTATGATATCCCCGGCTTTTTCAACAATGACAATATCACCGGACCGTATATCTTTTCTGTGGATTTCATCTTCGTTATGTAATGTTGCCCGTTTTACGGTTGTACCGGCAAGTTCAACGGGTTCCAATTCAGCTACGGGCGTGATGGTGCCGAGCCTGCCAACTTGCAGGGTTATGGAATTGAGACGGGTGGTTGCCTGCTCAGCTTCAAATTTGTAGGCAATCGCCCACCTCGGTGACTTTGATGTACTTCCAAGTTCCGATCGATATTTCTCTTCATTTACCTTAATCACCACACCATCGGTTTCAAACGGGTGCTCATGGCGTATCTTATCCCAATCCCGGATAACACTCATTAACTCATCGATATTATTGCACAACTTATTCTGGTGACATACAGGCAGTCCGTAGGATGAAAGTTTTTCAAGTTTCTTCAACTGGGTTTCGTTTTGATCCGGCCTTTCCAAAATTAAATCAAAAGCAAAAAAACGAATAGGCCGGCGCGCAACTTCTCTCGGATCCTGCATTTTAAGGGACCCGGCTGTAGAATTTCTCGGATTGGCAAAGGTTGCAAGCCCCTGTTCATCCCTGTGTTGATTAAGTCTTACAAAGGCTTCTTTTTCCATATATGCCTCTCCGCGTACTTCAACCACCTCGGGCGGGGAGCCGGAAATCTTAAGCGGGATGTCTTGTATGGTTTTAATATTTTGGGTGACATCGTCACCGCGCTGGCCGTCGCCCCTTGTAGCTCCCAATACAAGTTTACTGTTTTCATACCTGAGCCTGATGGAAGCACCGTCAAATTTGAGCTCTGCAAGGTAAGTAAAGTCACTGTGTCCGAGTATACCTCTCACTCTTTTATCGAAGTCACCGAGTTCTTCCTCGTTGTAGGTATTTGAGAGGCTGAGCATAGGTACCGGGTGCTCCACAGTCGGAAATGCGTCGGTAGGTGATCCGCCTACGCGATTCGTGGGTGACCCGGATTCCTGAAGCCCGAATTTTTCTTCAAGCTCTTCCAGTTCTTTTAACGCTTCATCGAATTCCCTGTCCGAGATAAATGGTTTTGCCTCATCGTAGTAAGCGCGATTTGCACGTTCAATGAGATCTCTCAAATCTTCAACACGCCTGGCTGCAGCTTTTTCATCCATGATTTTTTTTTATGGTTAAAACGATGGCCTTGCAGCAACAGAATCCGGTTGTGCCATTCCTTCCGGAATCTCAAAGGGCACAGGTTCAGCCCATTCAGGATCGGAATCAAAGAAGGAGCGGGTCAGTTCAACCATATTTTCATCGGGATTAAAGTGTTCCTGCCTGAAATTTTCAATTAAATGGCCGTTCAAAAAAAGCAGCATTTGGCTGTATTGCCCGCGAACACGTATTGAATCCCTGAATTCGAACTGCATGGCAACTCCCTGGTCGATCCAATAAGGATCGATTCTGGGTTTAAGATCACTCCAGACCCGTATCGGATCCAAATTGCCCGTGGCTGCATAGATAGATAGATAGAGTGTGTCTGAAAGGGTAGCTGTTGTTTCTTCTTCAGCCGGAGTTTCAGAAAAATCGAGTGCCGGACCCTCTTCCGTATTAAGTTCAGGGCGGGCAATATCAGTTGTTCCGGCTTCACGATCTTCCGGTAAGCCATTGCCAAAAATTAAAAAGGCAGCAATCAAAACCACAACTGCAATTAAAGCAATTGCAATCAGCCAGACTGATTTATTGTACCGGGGTGTTTGTATCCGTTTTCCAAACTCAGCCCAGTTTATGGCTCTGACGTTCGGAGCAGGCGCGGTGGTAAATGCCTTTTCCGGTTCATCCGTTTTGAAATCGTTTTTATGTTCTTCGGCAATATTTTTCAGTGTTGATGGAATTTGCTGATCGGATTCTTTTTCACTTTTATCATCACGATTCTCTTCCTCTATGGTTTTTTTATCGAGGTCAGGCTTTACTTTCGAAACCAATTCCGGGTAAGAATTCAGCAGCAGGTGATTGTAATTGCCGGCTTCATGTTGATCAAGTGCTTTGACGATAACTGCATCATTTATCTTGAGCGCCCGGGCATACGTTCTGACAAAACTCCTGATATATGTTTTCACCTCTGTCTTGTCTTTGAAAATATCACCGGACTCTATAGCACGGAGTGTATCTACCGGAATCTTTGTCATTCCGTGAATATCATCAATTGTGAAATCAAGATGTTTCCTGATTCTTAACAAGTCTTTTCCAACTGACGGCATCGATATCGTTTTAATTGATGGTTAATTTAAATCTAAATAATTCTCGAAGATAATGAAAAGCCTGTTATAGACGAATAGAATCTGTAAATGGAATAAATTAAAATTTGTTTCATGGTGTAAGATATCGCTTTGGCAAAGATCTTAATATGTAGACCTCCAAGGTTTTGAAAACCTTGGAGGTCTATAGGGAATTAAAAACAACAACTGTTGCCATGAGACAAATATTGAGCGCTGTTTATCAATTTGTATTTCCTCATTGTTGTGTTGGCTGTGGTGACCAGCTTCATACTCCTGAATTTTTTATTTGTGATGATTGCGTAAACACAAGATTTGAAAGCCCGCAGGAACAACATAAGCTGATATTGCCTGAATTTGTCACCCGGGTCTACTCGATGTGGAAATTTGACAAGGGGGGAGATCTGCAAAATATTTTGCACCAATTGAAATATCACCGCTTAACAGGTGCTGGTATCCAATTAGGCAGGCTTCTTGGGGCCGGGCTTGATGACATAGCCGGTTATTTTGGAAGAGAACCGCTATTGATTCCTGTGCCGCTTCACAGGAAAAAGCTGATGAAAAGGGGATTTAACCAGGCCCGTGTGATAGCTGACGGAATCGGGCAAATCACCGGATGGCCGGTCGTTGACAAGGATAACATCATCAGGCAAAAAAACACTACCAGCCAGACGGGTCTATCCACAGCCGAACGGGCCAAAAACCTGAAAAATGCATTTTTGATAAATAAACCGGATGTTCTCCGGAATTTTCAGCCTGTTATTGTTGATGATGTATTCACAACCGGAACCACAACGTTTGAACTTGCCGGCGCGATTTACGGGGAAACGGGATTGAAGTCGATAATTGTTACGGTTGCGCTTGCTTGATGGAGACAGGAGACAGGAGACAGGAGACAGGAGACAGGAGACAGGAGACAGGAGACAGGAG
>CAYPZI010000029.1:0-18112 GCA_964415185.1 uncultured Balneolaceae bacterium
AAAAACAGAGGGCACGAATCCAGCCATCCCGGTCTTGCCACGAAGCCGCGAGGACACGAGGGTACGCGAAGAGCCTCTCGCCCGAAATCAGAATTCTACCTTGCTTTCAGGCAAACCAATACTTCCCTTCGTGATTCTTCGTTCCGCCAGCCGGCGGATTCGTGGTGAAAAAACAGAGGGCTCAATCCAGCCACACCGGCTATGCCTCGGTGCTTCGTGGTGGAAAATCAGAGGGCTCAATTTTTAACTCTGAGACAAAATGATATAATATAACTCTTCCGTCTTTTTTTTAAACTCATCAAGAGTGCCGTCGTTGTAAATAACGTAATCAGCCAGGTGCTCGAGACGGCTGAAATCCTGCTGCTTTTGCATTCTATCTGTAACCATTTGTTCGGGTACATCATCCCGCCGCATCACCCTTTTGATCCTGTTTTCTTCTTTTCCCCTCACAATCACGATAACATCAAAAAATGACGGCCGCCCGTTTTGCAGCAACAGAGCCGCCTCCTTTACAAAAAGTTCGCAACCTTCCTTTGCAGCCTTTTCGGCCAGCTTCCCGGTCTCCCTGTATACCGCCGGATGAACAATCCGGTTCAGAACATCAACCTTTCCCTCCTCAAACGCTTTTTTTGAAAGATAGGGACGGTTCAATTCTCCGCTATCCGTGTAGGAATCCGGACCGAATTCCTTTTTAATGGCTTCTATCACTTCAGGATCCTTTACCATAATTTCTTTGGCGAGATCATCGGCATAAACGACTTCGGCTCCCAATTCTTCCCATACCCTGCACAATGTACTTTTACCACTCCCGATTCCGCCCGTGACACCCGCTTTAATCATTTTAAATGATGGTATCGGAAGTTCGGATTGGTTTCGTCTCAAGATAATCGGTTGTATAATGCAATCCCCTGCTCTCCTTTCGCATCATGGCCGAACGGATGATCAAAAACGCCACTCCGATCAGGTTTCTCAGTTCACATAGAGGTGCACTTACTTTTGTACGATGGTAAAATTCTTCCACCTCCTCGTCCAGAAGACGAATCCGGCGCATCGCACGCTCCAGCCTGAGGTCACTGCGGACAATACCCACATAGTTCCACATGATACGCTGCAGTTCCTGCTTGTTGTGCGAAATCAACACCCATTCTGACGGGTTTTCAGTATTGCTCTCATCCCATTCCGGAATCTCCCTTTTAAAATGCAGTTCATCCAAATGGCGTGATGCTTTATCAACAACCCTGTCTGCAAAAACCAGCGCTTCGAGCAGGCTGTTCGATGCAAGGCGGTTCGCGCCGTGAACACCCGTACAGGCAACCTCGCCGCATGCAAAAAGGCCTTTGATGCTGGTCTGACCGTTCAGGTCGGTCACCACCCCTCCGCAGTTGTAATGCGCAGCCGGCACAACAGGAATCCGGTTTTTGGTAAAATCAATGCCGTATTTCAGGCAGGTTTTATGAATGTGAGGAAATGTTTCAGTAGTCTCCTCAGCATCCAGGTGAGTGAGATCGAGAAAGACGCAGTCATCACCGCGCTTTTTAAGCTGATCATCAATCGAGCGGGCAACAATATCGCGGGGTGCCAGTTCCTTTCTTTCGTCATACTGTTCCATAAAAGCTTCACCTTCGCTGTTTCGCAGGATAGCACCGTGTCCGCGGACGGCTTCGGAGATCAGGAAGGAGTCCGATTCGGGAATACAGAGGGATGTTGGATGAAACTGTATAAACTCCATATTGGCAATCCTGGCTTTTGCCCTGTAAGCCATGGCAATGCCATCGCCCGTTGCCACTTCGGGGTTTGTAGTGTGCAGGTAAACCTGGCCCGTGCCTCCCGTGGCAAGAATGGTGGTTTTTGCCAGGATCCTCAATACCTTGTTGGTTTTGCTGTTCAGTACATAGGCTCCGAAACAACGGATCCTGTCATAGCGGGTTACGTTTTTGCCGAGATGATGTTCTGTGAGGAGCTCGAGTGCAAAATGGTGTTCAAGTACCTTGATATTCGGATCGGTCTTAGCCTTATTCACAAGCACACGTTCAATCTCTTTGCCTGTGGTATCGGCAGCGTGTACAATCCGGTTTTGTGAATGGCCACCCTCCCTTCCGAGGTGAAGGGTGCCGTTTTCGCGCGTAAAAAGGGCGCCCATTTCGATCAGTTTCCGAATGACCCCGGGCCCCTCCTTGACAATCATCTCAACAGCTTCCCGGTTGCAGAGACCGGCTCCTGCCGTCAGAGTGTCCTTTACATGATTATCAAAAGAATCGGCTTGCGAGACAACGCTTGCGATACCACCCTGTGCATAGGAAGTGTTGGCTTCACTGATCACATCTTTGGTAACGATACAGACCGTACCATGCCTGGCTGCCTTAATGGCTGCCGTCAATCCGGCCCCTCCGCTGCCGATTACCAGGAAATCGAATTCAAGCGACATTCTGCATCAGGTAAGATTTAATAAATTCATCCAGCTCACCGTCCATCACGCCCTCCACATCCGACGTTTCATGATCGGTACGGTGATCTTTCACCATGTTATACGGATGGAATACGTATGACCGGATCTGAGAGCCCCATTCTATTTTACTTTTTGAATCTTCAAGGCTCTGCTGTTCCCGTTCCCTGATGTTCTTTTCCAATTCATAAATTTTGGATTTGAGCAGCAACATCGCTTTTTCACGGTTCTGGAGCTGTGAGCGCTCCTGCTGACACTCGGCTACCACCCGCTGCTCTGTGTCGTCAGAAAGCTTGCCTTCCCAGATCAGGCGCACTCCGGTCTCGACCTTGTTTACATTTTGTCCGCCGGCGCCGCTGGCATGAAAACGCTGGAGTTCAACATCACTTTCATTGATATCAATCTCAATGGTATCATCAATAATGGGAGAAACAAATACGGAACAGAATGAGGTATGGCGGCGGGAGTTGCTGTCGAACGGCGATATTCTCACCAGGCGATGTACACCGCTTTCAGCTTTTAAAAATCCATAGGCATTGGGGCCGGATACTTCAATGGTTGCGCTTTTAAGCCCGGCTACATCACCCTGCTGATACTCAACCGTTGAAACATTGTATCCCTTCCGGTCGGCCCAGCGGGTGTACATCCTGAACAGCATCTCAGCCCAATCCTGGCTTTCCGTTCCTCCGGCTCCCGGATTAAACGTAACAATGGCGTCACGATGGTCGTCTTCACCGCTGAGCATGTTTTGAAGCTCCAGTTCCTGCAGCTTCTTTGCAAACTCACGAGATTCTCTTTCCAGTTCATTCTCTACATCCTCACCTTCGTCCAGAAACTGACGATATACGCGGATGCTTTCACGCAGTTCATCCAGCTCATCCCATTTTTCCACAATGGTTTTTTCCTGATCCAGCTCACGCATCACCTGTTGTGCCCTGGCCGGGTCATTCCAGAAATCGGGGTCCTGCGTCTGTTCCTGAATCTCTATAATGTTGATTTTTCGCTTGTCATAGTCAAAGATACCCCCTGAGCGCATCCAGGCGCCCGAATAATTCATCCATATTGTTCGTATTAAGAACAGCTAATTCTGCCATATTGTCTATCTACCTGCTAATTAATTTTCCCAGCAAAATACCAGCAATAATACCGCCGGCAAATGCGATACCAACACCCTGCTCGGGATTGGCTCTCACATACCTGCGTGCATTGCGGTATTCATGCCTGATTTCACGTTCAATTCGTTCCCTTTCCCCGTTCAGGGTGTTAATTATATCATCATATAAAGACTCTACAGCTTCTTTCTCAGCTTTAAAATCCACTTTGGGTTGATCGTTTCCGTTTTGTGTCTTCTCTTTATCTTTTGATTCTGCCATAGCTGTCACCTTTCCTGAATTTTTAATAATTGTTTGTGTCTTAATTATACGTCCAAAGAAATAATTCCAATTATTCCGTATGACTTTGTAAGGTTTAAAATAATTTCCTTTCTACATAACGTAAAATAATCATTTTTTTATACAATTAATTATTTACGAACTCCTGATTCTGAAAATCCCTAAGCAGAAGTTTTCAGCAGTTGGTCACTATACTGCAGCTCGTATAGTTTCCTGTAAATGCCATCCTGCTTTTTCATCAGTTCGGCATGGGTGCCCATTTCCCTGATTTCGCCTTTGTGCATGACCAGGATTTTATCGGCCCCGTGAATCGTTGAAAGCCGGTGTGCAATGATGATGGAGGTTCGTCCCTGCATCATTTTATCACATGCCTTGTTCACGTATTCTTCCGTTTCAGAATCCACGCTCGAGGTAGCTTCATCCAAAATCAAAATTTCAGGATTGTAGACCATCGCCCTCACAAAACAGATGAGCTGCTTTTGGCCCAGTGAAAGTGATGACCCGCGTTCTCTCAGCCGGTAGTTCAGCCGGCCCGGCAGCTTGTTTATAAAATAATCGGCTTCCACTTCCTTTATCGCACCCTCAACCACCTCGCTGCTGATGGAGGGATTTCCAAGGGTTATGTTTTCCATGATGGTGCCCGAAAACAGTGCATTATCCTGCAAGACAAGAGCAAAGTGTGATCGCAGTTCCTTCAAACTCATTTTTTTAATGTCGACATCATCCAGCAGAATAGTGCCACGGTCGATATCATAAAACCTGAGAAGCAAATTGATGATGGTCGACTTTCCTGCGCCTGTTGCTCCTACAATGGCAACACTTTCACCGGGCTGAGCTGTAAAATTGATATCCTTCAGCACATCACCTTCGTCTTGGTTGTACCGAAAACTGACATTTCTGAATTCTATTTTGCCTTTGGGGTTTTCAAGTTCAACCGGGTTTTCCGGTTCCGATACCTCTTTGGGTGTATCGAGAACGTCAAAAATTCTCTCGGAAGACGCCAATGCCGACTGAAGCGTGTTGTATTTTTCTGACAGGCCGCGTATCGGGTTAAAAAACTGCCTTACGTATTGTATAAAGGCCAATAGCACGCCGAAGGTCACCTGGTCCATCAATGCACTTGCTCCTCCATACCAGACAACAAGGGCCATGGCAAGGCTGGCAAGTACCTCAATTACAGGCCAAAATATGGAAAAGTAGAAGATGGTTTTGATATGCGCTTTTTTGTGCCCGTCATTAATTGACCGGAATTTATCCTTTTGCTTTTCTTCCCTGTTGAACAGCTGAACAATGGCCATTCCACTTATATTTTCCTGAACAAAAGAGTTAAGGCGTGCAATCTGGTCGCGAACTTCAAGAAAAGCGACCCTCACTTTGCCCTTAAACCAAAATGTTGAATAAAAAAGAAGCGGGAGAACAAGTACAGAGACAATCGTAAGTTCCCAGCTCATCATCAGCATAAATGTGAGGATGAAAATAATGCTGAACAGATCGCCGATCATATTTACGATGCCGTCAGAAAGCAGCTCACTCAGTGCCTCAATATCGCTGGTTGTCCGGGTGATGAGCCGCCCGATCGGATTCTTGTCAAAAAACTGTACATGGAGCGACTGTATTTTCTCGAACACGGTATTCCGGAGGCTAAACAATACACCCTGACCGAACCAGCGAGTCAGGTAGGTGTTGATAACAAGGATGATAAATTCGCCGGCAAGGGCAGCAGCCAGCAACAGAATGATATAAATCAGCCCCGGAACATCACCGAATGCTATGTAGTCGTCGACGGCTACCTGGGTAAGTTTCGGCCTGACGGCGCCCAGAAATGCGGCAGAGAGTGTTAATCCAATAGCCAGTACAGCCCACCAGCGGTACGGTTTAAAAAAATAATAAAGCCGCCGAATCAGATGAGAATCGACGGCTTTATGCGAATTACTACTTTTCAACACAGATCTCCAGTTTAGAACCGGTCAAAATCGTCAAAAGGTGTTCGCGGCGTGATATGCTTCGGTTTTCTCTTATTGTTGTCATCCTCGCGTTTATTGTTTTGATCGGAATCCCTTCGATTGTAATCATTGCTTTTATTACGGTCTCGCCGGCTGCTGCTTCCGCTTCTTCTGCGGTCGCCTGAGTCGCGGCTGGATTTATAACTTTTCCGCTTCCTGAATCGTTTCTGTTTGCCCCCCGACCTTTTCGAACCGGAGCCTTTGCCTTTGCTGTCATCTATTTCCTTCAGATACACTTTGGCTTGTACAATACCTTTTTCATGTGCCGGGTCGGTGTAGATGGGACGCAGCTCCGTAGCCAGCCAAGTCGGGAAGAAATCTTTCCGCGCTTCACGCAACAGCACAAACGGGTTTGTGTAGCGTGCAGAAAAATGTGAGATCACAAGCAGCTTTGTTTGCGACTCAGTTGCCACACGTGCAGCATCCCTGGCAGTGGAATGGCCGGTTTCAGAGGCTTTATCCTGGAGGCTTTCACTAAAAGTTGCCTCGTGGTAAAGTATGTTGGTGTTCATGGCCAGTTTTACCGCATTCGGACAATACTTGGTATCGGTAATATAGGCAAAGCTGTCGCCCGGCCTCGGGTGGCCTACTATGTCACTCGATTCAACCACGGTTCCGTCCTCAAGCTTGACATCTTCACCGGCTTTCAGGGCTTTGTACTCTTCATCCTTTGTGATGCCCATGTTTTTTGCTTTTTCGGCATCTACTTTACCGGGTTTATCTTTTTCCTGGAAACGGTAACCGATACAAAAAGAGGTATGTTTCAGCGGACGTGCCTCCACGTAAAACTCCTCTTCATCCACCACTTTCTCTTCTTCAAACCCTTCTTTAATTTCAGAGTAGTTAATTGTATAGTTGAGATCGATCTCCGCAAATTTAAGATTGAATTCCACATACTCCTTCAATCCTTCAGGGCCGACAAGTGTGATATCATTTTCACGGCGCTGAAGCTGTAGGGTTGATAACAGGCCGATAAGCCCGGAATAGTGGTCTACGTCATAATGAGATATGAATATGTATTCGATTTTTGATCTTTTTAAGCCTGCCTGCAACATTCTCATCTGTGCATTTTCGCCACAATCGAACAGGTAGACGCTTCCTTCACGCCACAGTGCTACCGATGATAAATGACGTGTTGCCGTTGGTGTTGCAGAGGCGACACCCAATGGTACTATGATCATTTTTATTTCTCCCGCAAGGTTTTATTCAGGATTCCTGCCTGTCAGACTAAGAAATCCGGTTGTTAGGTTATTGTTTATAGTTCTGCTAATTCTTGTTCAATCAGTTGTTTTTTATACATAGATGCATACCGTCCTTCCAATTCGACTAAATCATCATGTTTTCCTGATTCAACAATTGTTCCGTTTTCAAGATAATAAATTTTATCCGCGTTTTTCACTGTAGATATACGATGACTGATCATAATTGTTGTGACCGAAGCCTCGTTTTTAAACAATTGTTGTAAAATCCTGCTTTCTGTTTTCGTATCCACAGCACTCAGGGAATCGTCAAGAATAAGAATTTTAGGATTCTTGATCAGCGCTCTTGCTATGGCCGTGCGTTGTTTCTGTCCGCCTGAAAGCGTGATACCCCTTTCACCTACCATAGTCTTAAATTTTTTCTCAAATTCCAAAATATTATCAAGTATTTGTGCATTTTCTGCTGCATTTTCAATTTCATCAAGCGAAGTGTTATCTACTCCGAATCCAATATTCTCCTCAATATTGGTTGAAAAAAGGAATGTTTCCTGCGGAATATAGCCGATCTGTCTTCTTAGATCGTCAAGGTTCCATTGCTTCAGATTCATACCGTCTATGAAAATAGCACCCGAATCCGGATCAAAAAGACGGGGAATTAATTGAATTAAGGTTGATTTTCCCGATCCCGTGCGGCCAACAATGGCCACTTTTTGCCCCGCCTCAATTTTAAATGATACGTCTTTTACAGCAGTTTCCTCACTTTCAGGGTATCTGAATGTCACATTTTTAAACTCGATTTCCCCTTTCATTTCCAGACTCTTATCCGGTTTATCACTCTTACTTTTAATTTCAACCGGTTCATCCAGCAGCTTTGTTATGCGTTCCCACGAAGCAAGTGACTTTTGAAAACGGTTTACCGTGTATCCAAGCGAGGCAACCGGCCAAGTCAGGTAAGCCACATAAATAACAAATTCGGCAATGTTCCCCACTGTTATGGATCCGTCTATCACCATCTTGCCGCCCTGCCAGATTACAATCAGAACTGATACTCCGATCAAAAGGTTAAGGGTTGGATGAAAAAGCGATTCAACAAGGTCTAACCGCAACTTTTTTTTCCTGTATGATTCGCTTTCCTTATTAAAGAGGTGCTGCTCATATTCTTCCCGGTTAAACGCTTTGATCAGGCGAATGCTTGTAAATGCTTCCTGTGCACGGCCTGCTATATCGGAATACTGCTCCTGGATAATGGTCTGGTATTTATTGATAAACCCGCTGATCCAATAGGCGTATACCGAAAGAAAAGGCAACGGTATTAATGCCCACATTGTCAGTTCCGGATTTACGATAATCATCATGGTAAGTATAAATCCGGCACGTGTAACCGTATTAATAGTATACATCAAAACAGGGCCGAAATATTCACGGACCTTTGAAATATCTTCCGTTGCCCTCACATATATTTCACCTGATTTGTTTGTGATGTAATACTTTTGGGGCAGTTTCATCAATTTATCCAGAACCTGGTTCCGTATATCAAACTCAATATTCCTTGAGGATACAATCAATGTCTGACGGGTGGCAAAAAGAAGAATTCCATAGAGTGCCACCGTGCCGATCAACAGAAAAGAATTATAGGCCAAAATTTGCCCGGCTTCACTGGAAAAGAGGATTTTAAAAACCGAATCAAATTCAGTTGCAGTGGTTTCTCCGAGCTGTTCCACCCTGTCCATCGTATCACGGATCAAAACGGGTATCCAGATCAGAAAAAAATTGGAAGCGGTCAGAAAAAGCGCTCCAAGCAGGATAGTCCACTTGTATTTGAATAAAAATTTATTGAGGCGCTTAAGAGCTTTCACGTTTTTTGCTATCCAAGTAATATTGAGGCAAAATCATTCCGATTTTAAGCCTGCAATTTTTCAATCCAATGATTTGCCAGGGTCAGGCCGGAGCAATATGCATTGTCAACGGTATTGCCTCCGAAATAGTCTCCAACCAGGGCAAGCGGCCCGTCAGGGTTATCCAATTCCATAAAGGACTGCGACATGGGGTTCTTTGCCCTGCTGTAACGCCAGAAGTGAACTTGTGTCCAGTCGGGGGCCACAGCCCAAGCCCCTATCACTCTTCCGGCACTGGCCAGCAGTTCTTTTGCAACAAATTCCGGGTCTGCTTCCCTATGGCTTTTAGCGAATCCAGGTGTTGAATGAATTACAAACGAGCACTCCTGTTTGCCGTCACGTTTTAAGGCTTCGTTCGAAATAAAAGAAAGATTCGGGTCATTGCAAATAATTCCTTCCCACTCAGGCAATTCCTTCCCTGCATACCCGGCCATCAAAGAATAGACTGGATGATAGTCTACTTCATCAATATGGCGTATAATTTTTAACGTATCGGTTTCATCCGATGCGGTAAGCAAAATGCCATACGCTTGTGGAGCCGGCAATGCAATAATTACTGCATCCGCTTCGAAAGTATCAGCCCCGGTAAGGTTGATCATCCAGGATCTCTTTTTCTTTTTGCCGCCGCCAAGATATGTCAGGCCGCCGGCCTTTGTTTCGAGCTTTACATCAACCCAGCGCGCCATGTATTTTCCAATTGAGTTCATTCCCGCCGGAGCGGTATATCGTGCCTTGCCTTCGCCTGTGGGATCTTTTCTGTATAATTTTCCTTCCGAATAATAGAAAAACTTCTCCCCCCATAATTTTACAAGGCCCTTATCAATCAGCTCCGCCGTAAATTTTTTAAACCCGGGTGATTCGGCATGAAACCAGGAAAGGCCATGATCCAGTTTCACGGTATTATCTTTTCCCGTGTAGCGTGTTGCAAGGCGACCGCCATACCCCCTGCTTTTTTCAATCACGGTTACGTCGTGTCCTGCCTGAGCGAGTTTACGGCCGGCTGTAAGTCCGGAAATGCCGGCTCCTATTATTCCAATTACCATATTTAACAGTCTGTTAGTTGTTTCAATTCAATCAGAAACCCTAAAGTAACCGGATGACTTGACGTTTTTTATAACCATTCAAATAGCTCAATCCTCAATTCATCCGATGACTCGCATTTTAATATATAATTTCTGCTATCATCCTCCCGGATTCCAGGTTTCATTTTTTCCTAAATGGAAATCGGATGATAAGGAATTTGATGATGGAAATCTTACAATTCATATAAATTAACCCGAGGGGTCACAACCTTTTTATCGAGAAGAGCCGGCCAGTAGGCTACCACTTCACTTGCACGGGGCCGGCCACCGGCAAATCCGGTTACACCGCTTGGGCCTGTTAGAATCAACGGGGCTATTTCTTTGCCAAAACGATTCAGGCCTTCTTCCGATTTACTTGAAGCAGAAATACGGAGCTGAATTTCGTTAATATCGTCCGGATCCCTGTCAAGCTCAGCCGGATCTTCATTGCAGGCATTTAACCCTACCAAATCCACATTGTATTCATCAAATTCAATACCGAGGGCTTCTGCCCTTTTTAAAAGAATTTCGGAAGCTTTCCTGGCTTTTTTTACGGCATCAGGCCAGCAGTAAACAAGAGTGGACGAAATTTTATAACCGTCGTTAAAACTTGCTGAAATTTTGTAAGTATCAGTCTCGGGAGTACCTTTGATTCCATACACTTTAACACGGTCTTTACCTGCCTGTTCTAAATTCACGGATGTGAAATCGGCAATTACATCCGGAGTGATATATGAACTGGGATCACCGATTTCGTAAAGCAACTGCTCTTTTACTGTCATTTCGGAAACAAGCCCGCCGGTTCCTTCATGTTTGGTAACGTAAAAACTTCCATCCGGATAACCCTCAATAATCGGGAAACCGATATCGGCAAGATTTTCAACTTTCTCCCAATCCGTGAAATTGCCCCCGCTAACCTGGCCGCCACACTCGATAATGTGACCCGCTATGGTGCCCGCGGCAAGCTTGTCAAAATCACTGTAATTCCAGCCAAACTCGTAAAACATGGGGGCAAGCGTCAAGCCGGTATCGGTCACCCTTCCCGTAATAATGATATTAGCTCCCAGTTTCAATGCTTCAACCACCGGTTTGCTGCCGAAGTAAACATTGGCACTGAGAAGATCATCCTTTACATTTTCGATCGGCTCACCGGTCTCCATGTTTGCCAATTCATGGCCATCGGCAATAATCCTGTCAAGATCGGGAAGGATATCGTCCCCGTCTACCACCGCTATCTTGATCCCGGTATATCCTTTTTCTTTTGCAATTTCGAGAATCGCGTCTTTGCAAGCAACGGGATTTACACCTCCGGCATTTGAAATCACCTTGATACCGTTTTCGGTAATTTCGTGAAGCGTGTCTTCTATCACTCCGACAAAGTCACGTGCATACCCGAATTCGGGGTTACGGATCCGCTGTTTCTGCATGATCGACATCGTCACCTCCGCAAGATAGTCCATCACAAGATAATCGATATTTCCTTTTTTAACCTGGTTGACGGGTGCATTAGGGAGATCACCCCAAAAACCTTGTCCTGATGCAATTCTGATAAAATCTTTCACTATATCATCTATATTTTTTTGTTAGCCTGCCGAAATTTTGATAATAACGGCTCTTTTTATTTTGATGCATTACTGATGCTACATATTTCTCCTGTACTGTCCACCCACTTCATAAAGTGCATTTGAAATCTGCCCGAGGGATGCCACTTTCACGGTTTCCATCAATTCCTCGAAAATGTTCTCTCGATTGCGTGCCTTTTCTTTAAGGCGGGCAACCGCTTCTTCAGTTTCCCGGCAGTTACTTTTCTGAAATTGTTCGAGGTTTTTAATTTGCTGACGTTTCTCTTCTTCCGTAGATCGTATCAGTTCAATTTCCCTCTCCTCCTCTTCGCCTTTGTCCTCGCTTTGAAATGTATTCACGCCAATCACGGGAAGTTCACCCGAATGCTTCATCGTTTCATAATGAATGCTTTCATCCTGGATTTTACCGCGCTGGTACATATTTTCCATGGCACCGATCACGCCTCCCCTTTCGGTCAGGCGGTCAAATTCAGCCAGGATTGCTTCTTCCACAAGGTCCGTGAGTTCTTCAATAAAGTAGGAGCCCTGGTTAATGTTTTCGTTCTTGGCAGTTCCCAGCTCTTTGTTGATGATCAGTTGAATGGCAAGTGCCCTTCTGACGGATTCTTCTGTCGGTGTGGTAATTGCCTCGTCGTATGCATTGGTATGCAGGGAATTGCAGTTGTCATAAATGGCAAGCAATGCCTGCAGTGTGGTTCGGATATCATTAAACTGGATTTCCTGGGCATGCAGAGACCGTCCGCTGGTTTGTATGTGATACTTCAATTTTTGCGAGCGTTCATTTGCATCGTACCGGTTCTTCATTGCAATAGCCCATATTCTTCGGGCAACCCTGCCGATGACAGCATATTCCGGATCAAGGCCATTGCTGAAAAAGAAAGAAAGATTGTGTGCAAAATCGTCAATATTGAGTCCGCGGGAGAGGTAGTACTCAACATAAGTAAACCCGTTTGCAAGGGTGAATGCAGCCTGGGTAATGGGATTGGCTCCCGCTTCAGCAATATGATAGCCTGAAATTGATACCGAGTAATAGTTTCTGACTTTATTTCGGGTGAAATAATCCTGCACATCTCCCATCATCTTGAGGGCGAACTCTGTCGAGAAGATACAGGTGTTCTGAGCCTGGTCTTCTTTCAGAATATCGGCCTGAACCGTACCCCGCACCACCCGGATTGCTTCGGATTTTATTTTTTGATAGGTCTCCTGGTCCACAAGGCGGTCGCCGGTTATTCCGAGGAGCCCAAGGCCGAATCCGTCGTTTGTGGGAGGTAATTCATTTTGATATTCGGGTTTTTCAACTCCCCTATCTTCAAAATACTTGTTGATTTTCTTTTTGACATCCTCCCACTTGCCATTTTCTTTTAGATACCGCTCCACCTCCTGGTCGATAGCCGTATTCATGAACATGGCCAGGATCATGGGTGCCGGACCGTTAATCGTCATTGATACAGATGTTTTGGGTGAAGTTAATTCAAACCCTGAATAAAGCTTCTTCATATCATTGAGGGTACAGATGCTCACGCCCGAATTGCCGATCTTGCCATAAATGTCGGGCCTCAGGCCCGGATCTTCACCATACAGTGTTACCGAATCGAAAGCGGTTGAGAGCCTGGCTGCGGGCATGCCCTCACTGACGTAATGGAATCGTTTATTGGTTCTTTCGGGCGTACCTTCACCTGCAAACATCCGGGTCGGATCTTCACCTTCACGCTTGAACGGGAAAACACCCGCTGTAAAAGGAAAATAACCCGGCAGGTTCTCTTTCAGGGCAAAACGAAGCTGCTCACCGGCGTGTTTGGTTTTTGGCAGCGCAATCTTTGGAATTTTTGTACCGCTGATTGATTCCCTGTAAAGTTTATTTTTGAACTTTTTATCCCTGATTTTTACTTCAAACTCTTCCTGGTGATACCGTTCATAGAGTGTATCCCAGCCTTCAAGAATTTTTTTACAGCGGCTGTCAAGTTTATCAAGCCAGTGGTTTCTCATCTCCTGAAGGCGCTCGTCCATATCTTCATGGCCTTCCGGTTTCCAGGAATCAAGCTGAATCAGGGTTCCCTCAACCTGTTCCAGTTTACCGGCAATCTCAGCCTGCTCTTCAGCCCATTTATGATAATCTTCTACCGACTCGGCTATCTCCGAAAGATAACGCTGTCGCCTTCCGGGAATAATGGCTTGTGTATGAAGGTCATCAACCGGGTCCGGATTGGTATAAATTTTTGTCTCCCAGTTACCGGTATGCGATTCGGCAATTCTGTCTGCTATCGCCTTGAAAAGGCGGTTCATACCCTCATCATTGAATTGAGCCGCAATGGTCGGAAATACAGGCATCTTTTCCGGTTTCAGATGCCAGTCGCCCCGGTTTCTCAGCATCTGTTTCCGGATATCACGAAGGGCATCCTTCGATCCCTTCTTTTCAAACTTGTTCAGCACCACAATATCTGCAAGATCAAGCATATTGATTTTTTCAAGCTGGGTGGCTGCCCCGTATTCGTGCGTCATTACATAGATCGGGATATCGGCAATTTCGGTAATTTCAGTTCCGCTCTGGCCGATACCGCTGCTTTCAACGATAATAAGATCGAAACCGGCCGCCTTGTAAAGTGCGATGGTGCCTCTAACATCATCGCTTAAAGCTTTATTGGACGCGCGGGTAGCCATGCTTCGCATAAACACACGTTCCGTGTCAATGCTGTTCATTCGTATTCTGTCACCCAGGAGTGCGCCGCCGGTTTTCACCTTGGAGGGGTCAACCGAAACCACACCGATTGTCAATTCACTGTATTCGGTCAGGAAACGGCGGATAAGTTCGTCAGTCAGTGAGCTTTTACCTGCACCACCCGTGCCGGTAATTCCAAGCACCGGGACATCCGTATCCAGTTCTTTTTTGGTGAAAAGTGTTTGATCACCGCTTATCAGAGCCTCATCTTCAAAAGTAAGGAGTGATTTCTTTTTATTTTCGAGTGCAGATATTGCCCGGCTGATTTCCACAGGATGCTCTTGAGATATTTTACCGGTATCAACCGGTTTCAGCTCATTGGTATCGTAATCACAGGCTTCCATCATATGGTTGATCATGCCTTGCAGGCCCATCTTGCTTCCGTCTTCAACAGAAAATATCCTTTTTACCCCGTATTCATGGAGTTCCCTGATCTCTTTATTCACAATCACACCGCCCCCGCCTCCAAATACGGAAATATGGCCTGCTCCGCGTTCATTCAGCAGATCCACCATATATTTGAAATACTCCATGTGGCCGCCCTGGTATGAGCTTACGGCAATGCCCTGTGCATCTTCATGGATGGCACAGTTTACGATCTCATTAACCGAGCGGTTGTGCCCGAGATGAATGACTTCGGCTCCGGTGGATTGCAAAATCCTTCGCATGATGTTGATGCTGGCATCATGGCCGTCGAAGAGGCTGGCAGCCGTCACAAAGCGTATTTTGTTTTTCGGTTCATATTTACCACCCTGCTGCTGTCCATTGCCGGAGGGAGCAGTTGAAGATTTTTCTTTTGATTTTGTTTGTGATGAAATTGATTCAGACATTGTATTCAGCTTGTTGCATGGAAGCGATTCCAAAGAATAGTAAAGATACGTTTTATTAGGAAGCATTGCATAAAATGATAACGAAATGAATTTGTAAAACTTTTGTAATAAGAAAATCGCTACCACATTAAGCCTGCGAACAGGCAACCACCGCGGAGCCTCCCTTCTTGATTCTTCTCACTTCGTGATGAAATCCCACGGGCACAAATCCAGCCGTACCGGTCTTGCCACGAAGCCGCGAGGACACGAGGGTACGCGAAGAGCTTCCAACCTGAAACCAGAATCCCGCTTCCCCATCAAGTTCATGGCAATCAACCCCTTCGTGATTCTTCGCTCCGCCAGCCGGCGGATTCGCGGTGAAAAACCGTGGGCACGATCCAGCCGTACCGGTCTTGCACGAAGCAGTTTTATAACATCTATTTGAACTATTTCACCTCTCTTCCAGCGGCACAGGTGGCTTTTTTAAATATTCAACCATATCGCTGATACTTTGAATATTGAGCTGTTCTGCCTGCTCTTTCCGCATCATCAGGGCATAGGTGTTCTGAAACCCGAACGACTCAAGCCAAACGGCATCAAATCTCTTTTCCGTCTCTTTTTTGACATAGCTGTAAACCGCTTCCCGGTTATTGCCGAGGCTGTCGGCTACGGTCTCACCGGCTTGCAGCAATACATAGAGGCCCGTACCGGTGTATTCCGGGTATAGATCGATCTCCCTGTTCTGAAGTGCGCCGAAAACAATCTGTGTACCCGCAAGCCCGAGCCGGGTACCGGCAGCGATGCTCGTATAATTTTCGATAACGATATCAAGCATTTCAGCCAGGATAAAATGCTCGGTAAAGTTTTTGCCGCCTATCAAAATATCACTGCCCTCCCTCTCTACAGAAGTGCGAAAACCTTTTGATCCCAGAAAATCTTTTGCCACAGCCCGCGGATCTTCCCCGTTTTCATCCACCCTGAAATTAAGCCCCACCATCTCTTCATTTGAGAGAATGCCTCCGAGCCGGTTCAGCGCTTCTTTAATCTCCGGATATTCCCGAAGGGTTTCGCTGTGAACAAGCGGAGCTGCACTGTAGGGTGGGAAAAACGACCGGTCGTCTTCAAGAACTTTCAAATCATAAGCCTCGATCCGTCCATCGGTTGAATATCCCCCGATCACATCCACCCTGCCGTTTTGAAGTGCCTGGTACATGAGTGCCTGGTTCATCTCGAGAGTTGGCATGTCAAATTCATAATGCTTCCTGAGTGCCTTGTAACCGTCGGACCTCTGCATAAACTCGGTTGGCATCCCGGCCCGAAAAGCGCCGGATCGTGAACTTTCCGAATAGAAGTAACCGAATACCATAGCAAAGAGTGTGAGTACACCCAGGCTGTACAGAAGTGGTTTGAAAATGGTTTTTATATTTTTTTGTATCAGTCCCAGTATAAAATCGAAAAGAAGTGCCAGGGCGGCAGCCGGCAATGCGCCGGCAAGGATCATTTCAACATTATTCAGGGCAATACCACGAAAGATGAATTCGCCCAGGCCTCCCGCGCCGATCAATGCACAAAGGGTGGCAACCCCAACATTGATAACGGTAGCCGTCCGGATTCCGGCAAAGATGACAGGCACAGACAGTGGCAGTTCAATTTTTCTCAATATTTGCCCGGACGTCATACCCATTCCCCTTGCCGATTCAATAACTGATGACTCTACACCTTCGATTCCCGAGTACACATTCCTCACAATCGGCAGCAGTGCATAGAGAAAAAGGGCAATCACCGCCGGCAAAGCACCAATTCCAAAGATGGGCAGCAATATTCCGAGCAGGGCGATACTTGGAATGGTTTGAATAACCCCGACACTGCCAAGAACGGTTTTCTGCAGTTTCGAATAACGTGTCACAAGAATGCCTAACGGAAGTCCAATCAAAACGGCAAAAAAGAGGGCTATTACCGTTAAAGCAATGTGCTCACCCGTTTGTTCAAGCATTTCGGCTGAATTTTCCGCTATAAACCGGATTACACGCTCCATCAATTAGCCTTTTCTTTTTTTACCTTGTAAAAGAGTTCCATGAGCTTGTTCGCCCTGAATATTTGTATGGTGCTTCCGTCATCATCTGCAATATTAACACCTTCTTCAGGGTCGAGGTTTTTCTCAATCTCCTCAAGTGCCTCGAGTACAGACATATTTTTATTCAGATTAAGTTTCATATCAAAATTTCCATCAACCCTTACGGCATTTTCAGCAATCTCTGCAAGGGTAACCGATTTAAGCTCAAGCTTAAACCGGCCGGAATCAAAAAACTCCTTCACGAAGCGGTTTGCCGGCCTGAATAACAACTCTTCCGGCCGGCCTTCCTGTTGAAGCCGGCCCTGATCCATCAGACAGATTTTGCCACACAAATCAAAGGCTTCTTCCACATTGTGGGTTACCATAATCATGGTTTTTCGAATTTGGTTCTGAAGCTCCTTAAACTCATCAATGAGTTTTGTACGTGTAATGGGATCCAACGCGCCGAACGGTTCATCGAGCAGAACCACGGGCGGATCGGCAGCAATAGCACGGGCCAGGCCGATCCGCTGCTGCTGGCCACCGCTCAGTTGTGCCGGATATTTTTGCAGGTATTCTTCGGGATCGAGGCCAACCAGGTTCATCAATTCGGTACAACGGTTCCTGATTTTTTCTTCTTCCCATTCAAGCAACCGCGGCACGGTTTCAAGATTCTTTTGAATGGTCATGTGCGGAAAAAGGCCGACACTCTGAATCACATATCCCACTTTTCGCCTTAAAAGAACCGGATTATTTTCGGTAATGGATTCCCCATTCATTAATATTTCGCCGGACGTGGGTTCAATCAGCCTGTTAATCATCTTCAGTGTTGTAGTTTTACCGCTTCCGCTGGTCCCAATCAAACCGGTTATTTCACCCTCTTCAGCAGCCAGGGAGACATCATCCACTGCCCTGGTACCACCGGGATATACTTTAGTAACATTTTTAAGAGCAATCAT
>CAYPZI010000029.1:18212-21066 GCA_964415185.1 uncultured Balneolaceae bacterium
CTCCGTTTCCCGTGTTTTTTCTTTTTTATCAAGCCACCAGAGTTCAATAAACATTGCGATGGGCCCGACGACAAACAATGCATAAAAAGGTGCATAAACGGCTTCATTTAACCTGAATATCATCTCTGCAAAAGCAATCAGGAAGGCTACAAGATATTGTCCCCATTTGGATTTTACCGTGGTTTTCGGGTCGGTGATCATAAAGAGTACAAAAAGCTGGTACATCGGGCCTGTAATCAGGGCAATCTCGCTCAGGAAAGGGTCGCCGGTTACCAGGCTTCGAATCCATCCGAAAGCAAAAAATGAGAGTACGTACGTGGCGCAAATATGAAAGCGCTGCACCTTGTAAAGCGAAAAGAACCCGACAATCCAGATCACCAGCATTGCCCACATATTATTACCCCACTGTACCGTGAGCACGGCTGCACTGTCGGATGCAATCAAAATCAGGGCAACGATCCCGAAATTGGACGGGTTCCAGATGTGAGTCCCTTTAAATCTCAGTGTGTATTTAGAGGCAATAGATAAGGCACTGCAAAGAACAAAGGGCCAGAGCAGGGGTGACCGCACCAAAATACCGACGCTGATGCCTGAAATATAGGCGCTTGTCAGGTTTCTCCACTTTCCGGTGATAAATTTTCCAAGAGCCAGTTCCGTGGCGAAACTGGCAATGATGGCTGCAGCAAGCTGTTCATAACTTTCCAGGATACCAAACGAGAGATGAGCTGCAATAAGAATGGCAGTAATCAGCAGCGGCGCCATGTAGGTCTTGCCGTACTTCAGGTCAACCTTGCTTAAAATCTTTGAAAAAAATTTGTCCATTTATTTCAAATTTCAATTTAATGGGATTTCAATCAGGATTCCTCACCGGTACCCCCGGATTCTTCAGGAATATGATGAATTTTTCCGGGTTCCGGGTTGTCTATTTCCTGTACAATACCCGATGGCCAGCGAATAATCAGCTTTTCAGGTGAACCCGAAGTACCGAGACCAAAATGCAGCGGCCTTTGATTTTGTGCACTGAATGCACTTGCCGAAGTTACAACCTGAGCCTGTTTCTGTCCGTTCCAGTGCAGCTCGGCAACAGCTCCAATCGCGCTCCGGTTGCTTTCGGCTCCCTCAAGCTTGAAGGCTATCCAGTTGTTTCCTCCCGTTACACTGTTTTTATAAACGGTTATTTCACGATTCTGATTTGCCACAATTACGTCCAGTGATCCATTGTTGGTAAGGTCGGCAAAGGCAACAGCCCGGCTGTCAAGTTCCAGAAATCCACCGGTTAATGCCGACACTTCCCTGAAATTGCCGGCACCATCGTTCAGCCAGATACGATTTTGCTGGTAACCTGACAGGCTCCTGCCCTTCATGTCGGGCCAGTTTTTTGCATCTTCAATAATCGCCTTATTTCCGCCTGAAATTTTTGAATAGTCGTACCAGTAATCGGTGCCTCTTTCAGCCGACACATAACCGTTTGCAACATAGAGATCCTGAAATCCGTCGTTGTTCAGGTCACCGAATTGGCCGCTGTAACTCCAGCCACCCAGCTCTATGCCGAAATTCCCAGCAAGGTTGGAGTACGAGGGATCGCCATTTGGCCGGGTACCCGAGGGAACCCATAAATTGTTACCCTGGACCAGCACTCCCGGTTCGGAAATATTGGTTATGTAAATCGAAAACTTACCCTGATTCAGTATATCCGCAAACGATACACTCATTCCGCTTTTCGGGGTAAATCCCATTCCGGCCTCTCCGCCGATATTTCTGAACGATTTGCCCTCTTCGTTGATATAGAATTCATCAACACCATAATCATTTGCGATAACAAGATCGGGATAGCCCGAGCTGTTCAGGTCGGCAGCGGCGGCGGCAAGGGTCCAGCGACGGTTTGTGAGGCCGAGCTCTTCGGTAACATCTTTAAATGTACCGTCACCCAAATTTTTCAGCAGGTAATTACGCCCTCCGTTTGTGGCGTATTCGTAACTATCGGGCATAATTTTAGTCGATTCCAGGTTCCAGAAATCGACCTTTTCATCGTAATAACCGCCGATAAAAAGGTCGAGCAGCCCATCGTTGTCATAATCAAAGAAAACGGCAGTGTTTGCGTTCAGCCACTTCGGTAGCCCGGCCTGTGCGGTTACATTTTCAAATGTCTCACCCTCCCGGTTCAAAAATAATTCCGGCTTGCCCCATTTGTAAACAAAGAGATCTTCAAATCCGTCATTGTTGATATCACCCCAAATGGCTCCCATCGATACTCCTTCACCCTCTTTATTCATATCAGCTACTCCGGTTTTTGAAGCGACATCCTCCAACGTGCCGTCCCCCCGGTTTTTGTAAAGTGCGTTCCGGGTGCCATAACGGCTGTTTGTAAGATAGAGATCCTGGTACCCGTCATTATTGAAATCACTGACAGCAACCGATGCACCAATGGATGCAATTTGTGGTAAAATATGATTCAATTTCGGGTCAAGTTCCGGCATCTTATGCTCGAACAGGATACCCATTTCTTGAGATGCCTCTTCCAGGTAAAAACCATAGCGTTCCATAGCCTTAGCCTTGTCAATCCCATCAGCGGTTTCGGTCTGTGACAGTTCAACCTGCTTTATCAGAAATGGTGTAGCCAAAAGCCCGATAAGAAATAGAAATACAACCGTTCTTTTAATGATATCAACATTCATGCGATCAAGCTTTCATTCACTTATTTCCTTCATTCATTTCCTGTATTAAACTGCAAAGCACTTCTGAATAATTCCGGAGTAATATATCTTGTGTGATAGTTGATCCAGTCTTCTTTGTATTTTTGATAGACGGGATCATCCTGCAGCCGTTCATAATTCAGGTTAAAATAGTCAACATC
>CAYPZI010000029.1:21076-28686 GCA_964415185.1 uncultured Balneolaceae bacterium
TGGCCCGTGTTAAGGTCTCCGTCTTTTACCCATCCGTCTGATATCAACACAAAAGTACGCCTGAACCCGGGTTCAGGTTCCGAAAGAGCTTCGTATTCAAATTTCAATTCATCGCCTGCATTCATGATTACATACCTGTCATCCGTTTTTTGCAGCAATTCTGAAACGTCTCCGAACCGTGTATAATATCCGGCAAGATCCTGCCAGCGAGGAGTTGTGCTTGTAATCGTATCATATTCTGGCAGTTCCGGGGAAAATTTATCTTCCTTCACCCATTCGGAATAGCCGCGATAAGCCAATTCCTGTCGCATCATGCGGGGTTCCTGCTCCGTAACTTCAACACTGTTGTGGCCGGTTGCCCACTCAATAACATCCCAGTACGTTTCAGTAGAGGTGGTAAGGCGCAGCCTGCGATCACTCTTGCCGGGAAAGATTCCTTCAAGGTTGATCATAATCGTTTTTGTTTTTCCGGCGGGGAATCCAAGGTCCGGATAGACGGTCGACCAGCCGCCGTCACCGTCGGGTACATCCACCCTGATTCCTTTTGGAAACCGGTTGGAGCCCTGGCTGAGTGCCAGGTTGATTGAGCTGTCTGTCGGGCGCACCCATCCGTGAGCCAGCAGCCAAAGCGGGCCTTTATCCGGTGCCTCATCACTCAGTATTATTTCAATGGAATGCTCTTTAGCTACTCCCTGGTACTTTGATTTTTCAAAGGCATGAAGATAGACCCGGTCGATTTCATTAATTTTTTCAGTTACATCGTTCCCGTTTTGATCCAGCACCTTTTCTACCGGCTGAGGTGAACTTGTAATCCTGTAATTGAGATCGGGCGGCGGAAAGGCAAATCTCTCGTCAATGTAAATTTCGGTTTCTTCGGGATGATCTACCGCCACCAGCTTGATGTGGTCAAAAAAGTGCGTTTCCCACAATTCAGCTGTAATTCTGAGATCATAAATTCCCTCTTTCGGTACCAGTGCCTCACCGGGAATGCGAACCTTGTCTTCGGTCTGTATCACACCGGCCGTCTCCTGAGCGTTAATGCGCAAGCCCAGCGGCGACCGCCAGAGCAGGTCGGTTACAAACACGTGCTCTTCTCCGTTGTGTGTGAACAGCCATGGACATGATCCTTTCAGGATCTGCTCATTGAAAATCGTAGACCCGATTCCAAGCTCTGCAAATTCAGCCTGTACCGAACCATTTGGCCAGATAATTCGCAGCATTTCCGAATCCTCATGCGTACCGAGTCCCAGGTGAACAATCGGTGAGGTGATCGGCTGCTTTTGATAGAGCAATCCCGAACGGACTTCTATCTCACCGCCAATTCCGAAAGAGTTGATCCGCTGATCCCCCGACGGTCCGGATGCCCGGATTCGCACCGACCGAGCATTATACGGTTTTGATCCCTTGTTCATGAATGCAGCGGGCATACGGTTCTCATCGAGCCCCAGAAGGTCAAGGCGTGCATCCCCGTCAATATCAACCACAGAGAAAAGTTCGACAGGAATGGGCTCATCAAGTGCTGTAAAACGGTAATTATTCGAACCCAGATGAACACCGGTTTGGCCATTAACACTGACCAGGATGTCAAGGGAGCCGTTATTGTCTACATCTTGAACAAAAATTTTGGCTTCGGCCGGTTCCGGTTTTTCAAATCCTGTATCAACGAACAAGCTTTCAGACGACCAGCTACCGTCAGGGTCGAGCCGATAGCTTATTACGGATCCATCCGTTGTGTAAACAATCAGCTCAAAAAATGAATCGCCCTGAAGGTCGCCATAGGAGATTCCGGCTGACGTCCCGTTAAAAGGAAAACTATCATCCTGTACCATTCTGCCAGACCGCTCATTTTTAAAAAAGGTGATTACCCCGGAACTATCCATGAAGACGGCATCCGGGTCTCCGTCATTGTCAAAATCGGCAAAAAGAAACGCAACGGCATTTTCAACACCCTCAAATTGCTGCAGAGGTGAAAAAGTATTGTCGCCGTTATTTCTCAATACCTGAACACCTCCTTTTATTTCCGAAAGAACCAAATCAAGGTCGCCGTCCACATCCAGGTCGGCCGGCCAGGCTCCGTAGAAGGATCCGTTCCTGATTTCAGCTGGCATGCCGGTCTGTGCGGTGACATCAATAAATTCAAAATTGTCTGTCTGTTTAAAAAGTCGGAATCCGTCCGAACCCGCAAGGGCAAGATCATTCAAAAAATCGTAATCATAGTCAATCTGTACGACTGACTGTTGATTTAGCCTCTCCTCAGCCGGTGCCGGAAACGGCAGATCGGTTTCGTTATCCACATTCAGACGTCCGCCGGCAACCGTGGCCGTAAGCGGTGGCACATCCTCAAGCAGTACAAACGATTTTGCAAGCTGCACCTCACTGCTTTCAAATCCTAAGACCGGTTCCCGATTAAAAACGATTGCCGAATCCGGTTCTGCCGCCCTGACGGAGGGTTGTGGCAATTCGAGAAACCCGGTTAACAAAAAAGCAACCTGGTTAGGCGGCAGCTCAAGTTCGCTCTTGTCATTCCTGTATCCGGGAAGGTTGTTCATCTGATTTTCGAGCAGGGCAAGTTCAATGGATAATGCAGGCAAATCGCCGGATGAAACTGTTTCCTTCACCTTTTCAAATTGGTTTTTTGTTGGATCGTCCCATGAATCCGAATAAGCCTCAAGCTCGTTCATATACCTGTTTACCGAGTCGGTATCTTTTTGCTTTGCGGCAAACCGTATCATCTCAACAAGAAGTGCCTGGTTACCGGGCTGACGGCCCAGCATCTCTTCGAGAAGCAACCGGGCTTCATTTTCGACGCCGGTTTCTCCCTGTCTTTCAAGCTGCCTGTAAAGCATAAATCCGATTTTAAGATTTTCGGGAGCCAACTCGTACGCTTCGTTCAAAAATCGTATCGATTCCTCAACATTTCCACGGTTATTTTCAAGTAACGCAGAGAGGAAAAGAATATCCGGGTTTTTCGGTGCTAGTTCCCTGGCCTGGGATAACCGTTCGGCAGCGAGTTCATAATTCCCCTGCCTCATCGCATACACACCCAGGTTGGCCCAGGCTGCCGGCTCCTCCGGAAAGAGCCTGGAAACTTCATTCATTTTGTTAAAAGCAAAAAGGGCCTCATCGGTTTCAACCGCAGCAAGACTCAGATAAAATGAGGATACGGCTTTTTGATAATTTTCCCCGCTGAGCTCATCCTCCGGCTCGCTACCTCCGCAAGCCGTTATCAAAACAATGCATGCCAATAGCTTAATTCCGTTTTCCAAGAATCTTTTTATCATATTATCTGTTTACTTTAAATATCAGCGGACGATCCCGGTGTCTTGCAACAACAATTCTTTTCTTGCCATCCGGGGAGTTGATAACATAAATTCCCCTGGATTCTCCATCCACAAAAAAACCTGATTTATTGAAATCAAGAACATGAAATTCCCCGTTACCGTTGCCTTCAAAAAGCATTCCGTAACCGGCATCCTGTTGTCCGCCGTAAACCGGTTTCACTTCATAAAGATTTCCCGTTAACAACAAATCGATATGGCCATTGCCTGTAAAATCATCCGAATGAATTCCCATCACCGGGGTAATTTGAGCCGGCGCAGGCAGCTCAACCCGGTTAAAACTTCCCTGGCCGTTATTCATAAAAACAGCAGATTCAAGCATGGAAACTTCCTTTCGAAAAGCTTCGGCCAGCTTTTCATTTTCTATGTATCGATCTACGGAAGAAGTTGCAAACTCTTTATAACTTTGCATCCCGCTGCTGATGGACCTTAATTGCATGGCAAGCTCATCCGGAGAATCGTATGTGTAATAACTGCCTCTTCGTTCGGTTACAATCAGCGGGGCCGACTGTCCGGTGCCGTCAAAATCATTTACGAGCAGAATGAGCGGTTCCTCAAGCGTTGCCTTAAATCTTGAATTCAAACCGAAATTGCCGGCTGCAATGTCAGGATGCCCGTCTCCATTCAGGTCATCGATGTGAATCGACTGCCAAAGCCCACCTGTATTTGAGAGTCCCCACTCATCTGTAATGTCATTGAAGCGGTTACCGTCAAAACCGAATATTTTTAACGGCATCCATTCGCCGGCAAGAATCAGTTCTGGCCTGCCGTCCCCGTTCAGGTCTGTCCACTCGGAGGATGTAATCATGCCGGCACGTTTCAGGTTTGGTGCTATTTCATCCGTTACATCACTAAAAGTGCCGTCCCCGTTATTTTTCAGCAGATAACTGCGGGGCGAGAGGCCGTAATTCCAGGGTACGGATCTTCCGCCGATAAAGAGATCCGTGTTACCGTCACCGTCAAAATCGGCGGCTGAGACAGATCCGCTGTTGAGATAGATCTCGGGAATGGCACCTTCCGCTTTTTCAAAAGATCCCTCCCCGGTATTGAGATAAAGCCTGACATCCAGATCGGGATTGTTGCCGGCCTTCTCATTACCGCCTGACGAAACAACGAGGTCTTGCAAGCCGTTGTTGTTGGCATCAAAAAAGACAGCATCCGTATCTACAGCCTCCCGGGAAGCACCAAACACATTAAGTTCACGCCTTTTAAAAGAACCGTCATCTTGCTGCATAAAGAACAAACCGGGCTGCCATTTACCGCCTCCGAAGAATATATCATCGAGCCCGTCACCGTTGATATCGGAAGTTGCAATGGGTGGTGTTCCCGCTGAGACGGAATAGGGCATCAACGGTTCCCGGCGGAAATTGTCGAAATCACTTTTCCGATGCGTATAATCAATTCCCGTATCATCGGTTTGATTCTCAAATATTTTATTACCGGAGGTTGATTTCAGCCGGCTGTAATCATAATCTCCGGAAGCATCATCGTGATCGAGTTCAAGTACCTGATTTGGCTCGATATTTTTCAAAACCTCAAACGTATGGTCGGGCCATATTACAAGCAGAGAGTCAACCTGGTTTACATTTCCAAGGCCGGCATGGAGTACCGGTTCCACCGATGACTGAAACCCCCTCACCGGCATCTGTTCACGATAAACAAGCCCTGTTTTAGTATAGATAAAAACCTTTGCACCGATCCCGAATGTATTTGGCGGATTGCCATTCAGCTCAATTCTTAGATACCGGCTGCTCTCGTCAATTTCTGTTCTGTTTCTGTAAACCCCCGACGGCATGTTCACATTGTTCACAACAATATCCAGCGTACCGTTTCCGTCAAAATCGGCGTAAGCGGCACCGTGTGAAAAGCCGGGTTCGCCGAATCCCCACTGCATGGTTTTATCGGAAAAAGTAAGATCACCGTTATTCTCAAATACCATGTTCGGAATTTTAACCTCCGGCATTTGGCTGATCAGGGAGAGGTCTTCCTCGCCGATCTCTCCGAGCGACTGCTGTGTTTCATCACTTCGGGTAGACCGGATGTAATCGAGGTCATTCGGCCTGCGGTAAATTCCATTTGTAACCAAAAGATCGTTGTAGCCGTTGTTATTCATATCAAAAAAGAGGCTGGCCCAGCTCCAGTCGGTAGCCGCAATTCCTGCCATAAAACTGATTTCGCTGAACTGTGGTTTGCCAGCGGGTGATTCGCCCCTGTTCAACTGCAGTGTGTTCCGTGCATACTGCGGCTTGAAACCGAAATCTTTCTTGGTATCTGCCACCATTTTCATATCGGCGCCGCCCGAGAGTTTCAGGATTTCCGGATCAAACGGCATCATATCAAGTGACACGATTTCCGGAAGGCCGTCATTGTTGATATCACCGATGTCATTTCCCATCGACGAACGGCTTGTGTGGTTGATAGAAGCGGCAAGTGCCTCTGTAAACGTGCCGTCTCCGTTGTTGATGTAAAGGTAATCATCCTCGTGAAAGTCATTGCCCACGTAAATATCCGGCCAACCGTTCATGGTGATATCGCTTACGGCCAGTCCCAGTCCGTAACCGAGCTGGCTACTGAAAATTCCTGCTTCTTCGGTGACATCGGTAAAAATACCGTTGTCATTTCTGAAGAGTTTGTCGCCGGCCTTTTCATCCGTCATGGCCCTCAGGGTTTCGGCATCGCCGTAACTGTTTTCACCATGCATGGTGTGGTTCAGCAAAAAAAGGTCGAGATCGCCGTCGTCGTCATAATCAAAAAAAGCGGCCTGTGTGGAGTAACCCTTAAAATCGAGCCCGAATTCTGCCGCTTTATCTGAAAATGTGCCGTCACCGTTATTGATAAATAGTTGATTGGGCCCTTTTTTACTCAAAAAATTCACCCTGCTGACATAGATATCGAGGTAGCCGTCACCATTCACATCGGCCATGGCAACTCCGGTTGTCCATCCTTCATCATCGGTAAAAACGCCGGCATCGCGGGTTACGTCTTCGAACTGAAAATCTCCCCGGTTCAGGTATAGCCGGTCAGGCATATCATTGGCTGTGAAATATATATCCGGCAGGCCGTCATTGTTCACATCCCCGGTTGCCACTCCGCCGCCGTCGTAAAAGTAGAGATAATTCAGGATATTAAAATCAATGGTATCTTCAACGCGATTGATAAAATCAATGCCGGTTTCACTCTCCGTCAAAAGCTCAAAACGGGTGTCCTTGTCTGTGCTGCATCCGTAAATCAAAAATAGAAAAGTGAGAAAGCAAACAGTCGTTTTAAAAATATTCATCCTGTAATTTCGGCTAACGGGGTAATTAAGTTCAATTGGTAAAAATACAAATGGTAAAATGCCTGCGTTTATCCATCAGGTATCTTTCTGAAAGGTATAAAAAAAGCTGAGAAAACACCTCTTCTATCTTTCTATAAGGCGCAAATAGAATATAAAATCCGGATTTTAAATATATGGTTTATCAACCCTCGTGTACCCTGTTGACTTTGTACCTTTTGAAAAAAACCCGGCCTGAATCCGGGAAAACGTTTTTACTTACAATACCAGGTGAAAAACAGGTTGAATTTAATCTTCCGCTTGTCTTTAACCTCTTCAACTTGCTATCTTGATTCATTCATATAATGGGTTCTTAGCTCAGTTGGTTAGAGCGCTACGTTGACATCGTAGAGGTCGGCGGTTCGAATCCGCCAGAACCCACTTAGGGTAAGTTCACCGGTTAAAATATTCAGCGAGGGCGGCAGCCATCACTTCCTTGTCAGCTTTCATATCTTTTATGATATGCCCTTTTTCAAGGATTACGATTCGATTACAAATATCGGTTACATGGGAGAGATCATGGCTTGAGATCAGAAACGTAGTATTCCTGTTTTCACGCTCTTCCAAAATCATTTTTTTAAGCCTGTTTTGCGAAGTGGGATCCAGATTTTCAAATGGTTCGTCAAGTAATATTATTTCAGGCCCGTCCATGAAAGCAGATGCAATACCTACTTTTTTCTGGTTACCTTTGGATAAGTCTCGTATATATTTTGATTTTTCTATAATTTCCTCATTAAATAGAGGGCTGAATCGTTCAAGATGATTATCAAGGTCTCCGTTACTTAAATCGTATATTTTCCTTAATGTATCAAAATATTCAGGCGGGGTTAGAAACGGCAGAAGCATATGTTCATCCAGGTATGAGCCTACAACGGTTTTCCACTCCTCACTTTCCGATACATTCATCCCATTAATCGTTACATGTCCTGATGAAGCCCGGATGAGATCGAGAACCAGTT
>CAYPZI010000030.1:0-4553 GCA_964415185.1 uncultured Balneolaceae bacterium
GATACGCTTCCCCGCTTGAGTTCATACTCATTTTCCCAAAATCCGGTTTTTGCTTCCGAGAGTGGTGCGGACAAATAGTACGTCGCCGGTTTGGCGCCATCAGCCAATGCACTCAATACAGCTCCCTGTAAGGCTGTAATTGTAAGAGGAAATGAAACATTTTCTATCCTGACGCCGGGATAAAACGTTTCTTTACCGGCTTTTACAAAAGCAGCCATCGGGTTTTCAGAATACGGAACGTAGCTTTTTGCCAAATATCGATCCCAGTTCATGGGCGTGTGATTGAGTTTGTAATTGCGTTTGCGACTTCACGTCGTATCTCACTGATTCTTTTTCCGAATGACCGGTACGGATAAGTCCGGTTGGTGAGTAATATGATTGCCAGGTTCTGCTCAGGGTCAATCCAAAGGCTCGTTCCGGTAAAACCCAAATGGCCGTATGTATTCATGCTTGTGCCGTTTCCGGCTGTACTATTTTCATCGCTTTTTCTGTCAAAGCCGAAACCCCTCATATTGAAAGGTGACTGACGGGAGGTAAACTCTTTTACTACCTCTTCACTCAAATATCGGCGGCCCGCATAGACCCCGTTATTCAAAAGCATCTGGGCAATTTTTGCGATATCACCTGATGATGAAAACAGGCCTGCATGTCCGGCTACACCATCCATGAAGTAAGCCCGTTCATCGTGTACCCTGGCCTGGACTTTTCCGCGGCCATATACCGTATCGATTTCCGTCGGCGGGATGCGTCCGCTCATCCAGGTTCCTGCGCGGTCAGGATTGAAACGGGTACTTGCCAGCCCCATGGGAATATAAAACCGATCACCCGCATAACGGTCGATGGGGCTGCCGCTTACAATTTCCACAATTTCTGCTAATAGTATGAATCCCAAATCGCTGTACAGGTATTTTGAGCCCGTCTCATACTCCAAAGGCTCATTTTTGATAGCTTGTATCAGTCGATCCCTGTTCCTGAGTTTATCCACATACTCTTTAAAAGCCGGCAGGCCGGAATTATGCAGCAGCAGGTTCCGGATGGTGATATCATTCTTCAAAGGTGTATCAAATTCTTTAATGTATTCCGAAACGTTATCATCCAAATCGATCTTGCCTTCATCGTAGAGTTTCATTACGGAAAGGGTTGTAGCAAGAACTTTGGTAAGAGAGGCCAGGTCATAGACGTCTGCTTCACTCACAGCCTTTGTTTTGGTGTAATCATGATAACCGTAGCCCCGGTTCCAGGCAAGTACGCCGTCTTTTACCGCCGCAACCACGCCTCCGGGAAAAACGGAATCCAGTATAGCTTCCTGCATAACCAGATCCAGTTTTAACAGAGAGTCAGAGCTTAATCCGGCAGATTCGGGCTGATCAAGCCTCAAGGCTGATTGCGATATCTTCAATCCGCTGCCAAGCTGATGTTCATCATCGATGTGGATTGGGAGTTTGCCGGCTATTTCCGATGCTCCAAAAAGGGCAGGGACCGTCTGGCTGATTTGCTCGCTGCTGGCTGACCAGGCCATTACCTGTGCATTTGCATCCGGCAGGTCTCTCACGATATAGGGATTGCCGAAAGCTATGAGAACAGAAGGCTTTTCAAGCCTCATAAGCTGCCGCAGTACGGCCAGATGTTCCTGCTCGAGCTGGACCGGCTGTCCGGATCTGACTCTGATAAAAGAGCCTACGATGATCAGGTCAGATTGAGATGCATGATCGATCATTTTGGTGATTTCCATAGAGCCGGTTCGTTCGTCCAGTAGAAAAAGGGAAGATTTCGAATGATATTTTCTCAATTCGCGAATGAGTGTCTCTCCTTCCGATTCGGCTGATTCATCAGCAACGGCGATAACCGTGATCGAAGGAAAATCAATTTCTCTGACAGGCAGTATTTCATCCCGGTTTTTGAGAAGTGTTGCGGATTCGCGGGCAAGGCGTCCGGCGATCGCCTTGTAGAGCGGGGTATTAATAGAGTAACTGAGTGATTCAATATCAACAAAACGATTCTCAAATAGCTGATGCTGTTTTTTCAGGGTAAGTATTTTCTTAACTGAGGAATCAATTCGGGCTTCTGTAATAACGTGAGATTTAACTGCCAGTTCAGTTTCATGAATGGCTGTAGCGGGGTCGGTGCTCATGAGCATCATATCGGCACCTGCCAGCAAGGCACGAATAACAGCATCGCCGGGTGAAAATTTCTCTGTGATTCCTTTCATGTCGAGGGCATCCGTTACAACCAGTCCACGGAAGCCAAGCGAGTCTACCAACACATTTTCAAGTATGTTTTTATCGAGTGTACCGGGAATATCCGGTTGTAAACTGATTTCGGGAAAGGCAATATGAGCGCTCATCACGCTTGAAAGCCCGTTATTAATCGTGACTCTGAACGGAACCAGTTCAAGGGTGTCAATCCTGGAATAGTCGTGGTTAATAACCGGCAATGCGAGGTGCGAATCGGTATCCGTATCGCCGTGGCCGGGAAAATGTTTGGCGGTGGCAAGCAATCCCTCACTATGCACACCGTCGATAAAAAACTGTCCGAATCGGGCTACGATTTCAGGATCGGCAGAATATGACCGGACATTTATAACGGGGTTTTCCGGGTTGTTGTTCACATCCAAAACAGGGGCAAATATCTGGTGAACCCCTAATGCGTGTGCTTCGCGTGCGGTTATTTTACCCTTCAGATATGCATTACTCAGTTTTTGAGAGGCAGTAATGCCCATTGCAGGCGTAAATCTTGTGGTACCCTGAACCCGCATGGCCGCACCAAATTCCATATCCTGTGTAATCCAGAGAGGAAGTTTGGAGATGGACTGAAGCCTGTTTGTGAGTACACCCTGATCATAAATGTTTCCTCTCATGAAAATCAGCCCGCCTGGCTGCTGGTTTTCAATAAGCCGTTTCAACCTTTGAAAATTCAGATCTTGTTCGTTTTTAAATGTTCCGGTTACGGGAACTACAAAGAGCTGGCCGATCTTTTCACGGAGACTCATTGAATTCAGAAGTGAGTCAACATCTGTGCCGGGAGAAAGGTTTACAGGAGATCCGGGATCAGTTGGCTGTTCAGGCTGATTGAGAACCGGTATGGAATCATTTTCAGCTATGAAATCACCGGGTTCAGATATCAGGGGTTCTCCGCTTTTACAGCCCTGGAATACCAGGATTAAAAAAAGAATTTGCAGAACGGCTGTGCTCTTCACTTTGTCAAATGATTTATGGTTGTTAGTAATGTGATGTGATATGGAGCAAATGGTTTTAAGTATAGTCCGGTTAATTCAAAAAGTTCAGTATGGTTAAACCTGTCTAATTTGGAATTATTTTAAAATGCCTCAGGCTGACTTCATTGAACAAAGTGCTGTCTTGGTAAAAATAGCGATAATTTCCCTGAAGCCACATATCGGTTTGATCGCCAAAATGATCCGAAAGCGGATTTCCCGACTGGCCTGTTGGCAAGACCGACCATGTTCGGCTCATATTCGAAAGGTCTGCAACTCTTCGAATGGATGGCCCAAGCACTTGTTTATATGGTGTATTCCAGTCGTATTGCCCGTTGTTAATGCTCATTCCATGGCCTTCCGAAGGAAAAGGTCCTTTACTCATCAGGTTGTTGACAATCAATTTCAGGGTTTCAGGAGCAGTGGTATCATCGGCTGCTTCGGCAAAAAGCGGAGGCCGGAAAGAGACAGTGTGCAGTTTTTCCCATCTCCATTCAAAAGCATCCCGGTCAAAATTATCACGCAGCCAATCGATCGCCTGCTGCATGCTTAACCTGATCATATCGTTCCTGGTTTCATTCTCAGGAGTATCGATATTGTCAAAAAAGCTGCTTCCATCCTGTAAAAACCTGCCAAGAATACGAACAGGCAAACTTTCCAGACGAATAAAATTGCGGTAAGCTTCTTCGCCAAACTCGTCTTTTAGCGTATTTTCGGATAAAAACACAAAAAATACATCCAGCAAAGATGCAGCTGTAGATGATCTTTCGTATTTATAATTCCAGTTTTCAAAATAGGGAAAAACGATACTGAAATCGTATCCTTCAGTTGACTCCCGCAGCACAGGCAAAATAATTTCTGTTATTACCTTGGCATGTTCCGAGTAGCTGTCGTTCTGCATCGCCATAAAATATTCGGCATCTGCCTTATCAGGCCGGAGTAAATAATCGGAAATCCGCAATATTCTTGACGGCGGTTCCCAAAAAGTTGCCAGGTAATGAGGGTAACTGTCCGTATATAGCTTATTATTCGCATTGGCAATCCAGCCGGATGGCGGATTTATGACCCGCGGCAGTTCTTCGTAAGGAATCCAGCCTGACCAGTCGTATGACGGATCCCATCCGTTTCTGAAAAGGATGGGGTCGTAGTCTCTGACGGGAAGTTTGGCGGCACTGAACATCGCGATATTGCCGCTTGTATCGGCGTAAATAAAATTCTGGCCGGGTACCTCAAAATCCCGCAAAGCATCCTGGAATTCTGAAAGCGACCCGGCAATATTGGTTTTGTAAAGAGCAGCCAGCTCATTGCTGATTTCATGTCCCGTCCAGCTCATGGTAATCAC
>CAYPZI010000030.1:4653-28472 GCA_964415185.1 uncultured Balneolaceae bacterium
TGGTGGTCATTCTGGCCAACAATGATGAATGGAGCACCTGCAACGGTGGCTCCGGACATATTTTTCCCATCCAATGAGAGATGAACTTCATACCATTTGCCGGGCATATCCAGGCCGAGATGCGGGTCGCCGGCCAGCAGAGGATAGCCGGTGGTTGAACGTGTGCCATCAATTACCCATGCATTACTGCCAACCGATGAACCGTTTCGCTGCATCAGGTTTCTGTACTTGAATTCAAGATCCAGAAACGGGAGCAGGGCTTCGGAGTATTGCCTTGAATCGGTTTCGTTCATGGTTGTTGGCAGCCTGTCGTCATACCGAGGATATAATTCACGCATTTGCCCGGTTGAGAACCGGCTTGCAAGATATCCGTAAGTCACTTCACTCCACCAACTCACATTCAGTTCCCACGCCATCATTCTTGCCACAGCATAAGAGTGAGCGGGAGTCCATTGAAGCGGCTTTATCCCGGTAAGAGAAAATTCCGGCGGCAGATTGTCAGGATTCTCTTCGATCCAGGCATTAACTCCTTCAGAGTACCACTGCAAAATTCTGTTTATGGAATCGGGTGCGGCCTCTTCAATTTTTTTCCCCATCTCGTAAAAACCGATTGTTCGTTGAAATTGATCGAATTCTATAAGATCTTCGCCAAAAAATTCAGCAAGCCGGCCTTCGGCAACAATCCGGGATAAAGTTAACTGCCATAACCGGTCGCGGGCGTGCACATAACCAACGGCAAAGTAAAGGCTTTGCTCGGAACCGGTATAGATGTGAGGTACTCCAAACGTATCCCAGTAAATATCAACCTGTTGGTCAGGTCCGTCCAAAACAACCTGGCCGGTATAGCCGGGCAAGGGCTTGTAAAATGTCCAATAGATCGCCAGTCCACCAAATCCGGCCAACAAAATCAGTAAAAAAACCAGTACCTTTAAGAATGAATTCATTAAAAAAAGATTAATTGACCCCGGAAGTTTATCATCTTTTTTGAACAAGTTTGACAATAAACATTCACTTTAAAAATATAAAATAAGACTCTCTATTATGAATGACATAAAAAAAGTAGCAGTAATCGGCGGTGGCACGATGGGAAATGGAATTGCACATGTATTTGCACAGAGCGGATACGAAGTAAGGCTGGCAGAAACATCAGATGAGCTTGCAGAACGGGCACTTTCTACCATAAGGAATAATCTGCAGAGAATGGTGAAAAAGGAAAAAATCACAGAGATGGATCTGAATGAAACAATGGATCGCATCACAACAGCCACCAGTGTTGAAGAGGCGGTTTCCGAAACGCAGCTTGTTATTGAAGCGGTACCCGAAAGTTTCGTGATTAAAAAAGATGTATTTGAAACAATTGACGAACATGCCCCGGCCGATAAAATTCTGGCAAGTAATACGTCATCAATTTCAATCACCAAACTGGCTTCAATAACATCGAAACCGGAGAATTTTATCGGCATGCATTTCTTTAATCCTGTACCTGTAATGAAGCTGGTTGAGATAGTAAAGGGATTTGAAACATCTACCCAAGTTTATGAAACGGTAAAATCACTGGCAGAGAAAATAGGCAAAGTGCCGGTTCCCGTGAATGATTACCCCGGATTTGTTTCAAACCGTGTTTTGATGCCGATGATAAACGAAGCCATTTACTGCGTCCATGAAGGGGTTGCCGAGCCGGAGCATATTGATGATATTATGAAGCTGGGAATGGCACATCCCATGGGGCCGCTTCGCCTGGCTGATTTTATCGGCCTGGATGTGTGCCTGGATATTATGAAAGTTCTTTATGAAGGATTTCGTGACCCAAAATACAGGCCTTGTCCGCTGCTCATAAAAATGGTGGATGCCGGAAAACTCGGTGACAAAACCGGCGAAGGTTTTTTCAAACACTAAAATCAAACAAAATATTTATGATTGACCTGCGCAGCGATACCGTTACGCGTCCAACCGCAGAAATGCTGAAAGCAATGACATCTGCCGAAACCGGCGACGATGTTTTCAGGGAAGATCCCACTCTTATCCGGTTTGAAAAAAAAATGGCCGGCCTTTTTGGGAAAGTGGCCGGATTGTTTGTGCCCAGCGGGACCATGAGCAATCAACTGTGCCTAAAGGTGCTGACAGAGCCCGGTGAAGAAGTAGTCATCGACGAGCTCGGGCATGTATTCAACTATGAAACCGGTGCTGCTGCACATTTATCGTCCGTTCAGATACGGCCGCTGAAAGGTTTTCGCGGCAAACTTAATACCGATCTTATTTCAGGGGCGATAAGAACCAGGAATAACTGGGACCCGATTACGAGTGTCATCGCCGTTGAAAACACAACAAACAAGGGAGGCGGAGCCTGTTACACCAAATCTGAACTTACCGCCATCAAACATCTTGCAGATAAGAATAACCTGTTTGTTCATCTCGACGGTGCAAGAATCTGGAATGCGATAACGGCAACCGGAATAGAACCTGGTTTTTTTGGTACGGTATCAGATACTATTTCAATCTGTTTTTCAAAAGGGCTCGGCGCACCCGTAGGATCAATGATGCTCTCTTCTGATGATCGAATTGAGAAAGCGAGGCGGTTCAGGAAAATGTTCGGAGGCGGAATGCGTCAGGCGGGGCTCCTGGCGGCGGCTGCCGATTATGCCGTGGAAAATCACTGGGAGCTGCTCGAAGAAGATCACAGAAGAGCCAGGCAACTGGCTGAGGTTATATCCGAAAAGAAAGGCCTGAATATCGATCCCTGTACAGTTGAAACCAATATTGTTATCTTTGATGTAGCGGACAAAAGTGCGGATTACGTCCTGAAACAGCTTGCGGATGAGGATGTGATGATGGTGCCGTTCGGCCCCAAAACCATCCGGGCTACTTTTCACTTTCAGGTTGATGATTCGGATTTGAAAAAAACTATTGCGGCTGTGAGGAATCTGGTATTATAGATTCCTGCTATCGGGAGATATGTAAGGCCAGTGTCGTGTCAATGATAAATTATCGGTTTTGTTATTGGGCTTTGAAGGATGATTTTTTCGAAGAAACACTACATTTATACAAACATTTTTAGACTCGATTATGGCCCTTCCTGTCTCAGACTTACAGCCTGATCTGCGTATAGTTATCTCGCTTACCCAAGGCGCTGCCTTGGGCTGAGTTGTTTCAGGCTTTCAGCCTGTTTTTTTGGTCTATCTGAGTCCAGCGGCAAGTGTGCAATTTTTAACCACTGAATTGTGTTAAGTCAATGTTCAAATGTGGGTTGAAATCTGACAGGTTTTGAGTTGACATCACAATTGTTTTTTTGAAACCGCCAGGATTCAAGCACGAAGGTTGTTCGATGCAGAAACTCAGCGGAAATCAGCGCATAACACTGCGAAAATCTGCGAGAACAAAAAATCGGGGTGCTGTTTCTCGCAGATTTCCGCGGATGGTGGCGCTGAGTTTCGCAGAAGGTACTCCTGAACAGAAGCTTTTGTTTAGCCGGTTTGTTTTCACGATGAGGGTCGCAAAATTATTTACTTTAATTATTTTGACTTCCTCCGGGGATAATCACATTGCCTCGTAGAGCAGGCCGAGAAATTCATTCATCTTTCCGAAATCGATCCATCTCACAACAACAACCATGTCATTTTCTGGATCAACGTACACCACATTTGCCCCGGCACCGAGATGGAAAAAGGCTGTTTCAGGTGCATTTGAGAACCGGGCTTTATCCGTATTCAAAAAGAAGTTCATAAACCCGTAATCTTTTTGCACCCTGGTGGGAGTGCGTGCCATTTGCAGCCACTCTTCCGAAATAAGCTGCTCACCATTCCAGTTGCCATTTCGCAGCGTAAGGTAACCGAACCGTGCCTGGTCATAGGCGTTGATCCACATGCCGCCGCCCCAGTGTCCGCCACCACTGACCGATTGCATCTTCATACCGTCAATCATGACCCAGGAATTTTCATATCCATGCCAGCGCCAGGTGTTTGAGGCATCAATTTTATCCATAATATGCTCTTTCAACACCACCGGCAATGGTTTTCTCCAAACTTCAAGGGCGGCGAGAGCAAGTATGTTTACCCTGACATCATTGTATTTATAAACTGTGCCGGGCTCATTTCTTTCACGGTTGATCACCTCAGGTGTAATCGCACCGCGCGGACGGTCGGCCCAATCGGGTTTGTCCCACAGTGTGCCTTCCCAGTCGCTTGTCTGACGGAGTAGATGATTCCACGTGATTTTGGAGTTGTGCCCGGAATTAAAATGCTTGATCGGCATATAATTTTGTACACGGTCATCAACACTGTTGATCAAGCCTCGATCATAGGCCAAGCCTACGGTGACCGAGAGAAAGCTTTTTGTTACGCTGAACGTCATATCCACGCGTCCCGGTTCACCCCACTCTTCGACAATTTTTCCGCCTTTGAGGATGATACCGGTCATATCGCCCCTCTCTTTAACGGGTCCGACCATTTCATTAAAAGGTTCATTGGTGCGCGAGTTCAGGTGAATAAAAAGATCTCGCGGATTATCCGTTTCGTTTTCAATGGCAAAGTTGATGGCACGTTGTAATGCCGGGGCATCGAATCCGGCATCTGCTGCTGAAACTCTTTCCCATTCGAATTTTTCGGGAAAGTAATGTGACTGTCCGTTCAGAATTGCCGGTATTACAGCAAATAAAAGTATGAATAATGTGGTGAATTGGCGACGCATGATGCTTTATAATTGAAAAATTAATTTTTTCCTGTTTTGGGTAAATTTAAAATAAGTATTAAAATGTATGCTTCCTGGTTGTAATAAAGCAGTTTATAAGTTTTATCCGAACCGGAATAAACTTAATAAAAACTACTTGCTTTATCCCTAATAAATTCAATAATTATAAATCAGGTTCTAAATTTTGATAAACAAGTACAGCTTCTTATGGGAGAAGAAAGGGTTCAACTTGCTGAAAACAAAGAGCAGATTCAGGAATTTATCCAATACCTGCTTAAGGATATCCGTGCGATGGAACGCATGCTGGAGGAGGGCTGGTTTGAAATTGACAGAACCCGGATTGGCGCCGAACAGGAACTCTGCCTGGTAGATAAAAATGCAAAACCCGCCCCGTTAGCGCTTAAGATAATTGAGAATCTGAAAGATCCCGACTTTACCACGGAGCTGGCACTGTTTAATATTGAGATGAACCTGGCTCCGCTCGATTTTTCCGGGAAATCACTCTCTAAAATGGAAAAAGCGATTCTGGATAATATTGATAAACTAAGGGAAGCAGCAAATTCTTTGGATGGAGATGTTGTGCTTGCCGGTGTTTTGCCAACTATAAGAAAATCGGATCTCGATCTCAAAAACCTGACACCGCTGCCGCGATACAAAGCATTATGTGATGCGATAAACAATCTCCGGGGATCAGAATACGATCTTCGAATCCAGGGAATGGATGAGTTGCTTATGCGCTTTGACTCACCATTGCTCGAAGCGTGCAATACGGGTTTTCAGGTCCATTTGCAGGTTAAACCCGATGAATTTGTCCAAAAATACAACTATGCCCAGGCGATTGCGGGGCCTGTTCTCGCTTCGGCTGTTAACTCCCCGCTGCTTTTTGGTAAACGTCTCTGGCACGAGACAAGAATCGCACTTTTCCAGCAGTCGGTCGATACCCGGCAGGTAGGTGATCATTTGCGCGACAGCAGCCCGCGGGTTACGTTCGGAAACGAGTGGCTTAGAAACAGCATCCTGGATATTTACAAAGAAGATATAGCCCGTTACCGGGTGATACTAAGTGCGGATGTAAAAGAAGATGTGAACGACCTGATAGAAAAGGGAAAGCCGCCAAAGCTGATGGCTCTTCAGGTACATAACGGAACCGTTTATCGCTGGAACAGGCCTTGTTACGGAATCAGTAACGGTAAAGCACATTTGCGAATTGAAAACAGGGTTTTTCCCTCCGGCCCAACGGTTACCGATGAAATAGCCAATACCGCATTCTGGCTTGGTTTGCTCAACGGGATGCAGGACGCCTATCCTGATATCACGAAGGTGATGGATTTCGATCATGCCAAAATGAATTTTTTTGCTTCTTCCAAACTCGGGCTGGATACCAAATTCAGATGGACAAACAACAAGCGTTATACAGCAGTTGACCTGATTGTAAATGAACTGTTACCAATTGCGAAAAAAGGCCTGCAAAGTGCCAATATTGATGAAGGGGATATCAACAGTTACCTTGATATCATCGACGAAAGGGCAGAAGCAGCCCAGACCGGCAGCTATTGGATGTTGAATTCATACGGTGCATTGATTAAGGAAATGCCGCGTGAGCAGGCGCTCACGGCAGTGACAAATGCCATGATTAAAAACCAGAAGAAAGGAGAACCGGTACATAAGTGGGGCCTTGCTAAAGCCGAAGACCTTGAAATGTGGCAGCCATCCAAACTGCTGGTTGAAGAATTTATGACAACAGACCTTTTTACGGTAGAGAAAGATGATATCCTTGAATTGGTATCGAATTTAATTGACTGGCGACGAATTCGCTATCTGCCGGTCGAAGACGATAATAAACATCTTGTGGGATTGATATCCATGAGAATGATCTATCACATGTACAGTAAGGCGGTTCACCAGGGAGAAGAACTTAAAAAATGCGTAGAAGAGATAATGATCAGGAACCCGATTACAATCCATCCCGAAGCTTCGATTATGGAAGCCATGGAGATTATGGATTCGCAAAAAATCGGCTGCCTGCCGGTTGTAAAAAACAACCGTTTGATTGGTGTCATAACAGAACAAAATTTTATGGCAATTACTGCCCGATTGTTAAAAATGATCCATTCGGACAGTAAGTCATCTTAGAGAGCTCAAAAAAAACAATCAAACATTTAAATAATCAAAATACAACCGAAAACTAATATGGGCATGCAAAATTTCTCAATAGCTAAAGATCCAAAGTCAAGAAGGGAGTTTCTCAGGCATCTTCTGCATGATGTAGAAGCGATCGACGAAATGATAAAAAACAATTTGATCGAAAAAAACAAGCGAAGGGTGGGGGCTGAGCAGGAATTTTGCATAGTAGACAAATATTTCAAGCCTTCGAAGAATGGTCCGGAACTGCTTCATGCCATTCAGAACCGTCACTTTACGACTGAGCTTGCAAAATTCAATCTTGAAATAAATCTTGATCCACTTGATTTTAAAGGCAATTGCTTTTCTGAAATGGAATCAAACCTGAAACAGCTATTGGGAAAAGCTGAAAAACAGGCGCAAAAGGCCGGCGAAAAAATTATTCTTACCGGTATTTTGCCTTCCATTGACTACAGGGCTGTCCAAATAGGGTACCTGACCCCCCATCCGCGCTATGAAGCTCTGAGTGAAATTCTCTCGGAATTGAGAGGGGAAGATTTTGAGCTGAATATCACCGGCGTAGACGAAATGATACTGACTCATAATAATATTTTGTTCGAGGCTTGCAACACAAGTTTTCAGTGTCATTACCAGGTTGAGCCGAAAAATTTTGCCGACATGTACAATTGGGCTCAGCTTCTTTCAGGCCCGGTTCTTGCCGTTTGTGCAAATTCTCCCCTGCTTATCGGCAAGCAGCTTTGGGCAGAAACCAGAATACCGCTGTTCCAGCAGAGTATTGATACACGAGGAAAAGGTTATCACCTGAGAGAAAGACAACAGAGGGTTACCTTTGGAAACCGCTGGATAAACAGCATTACCGATGTGTATAAAAATGATATAGCAAGGCATACCATCCTTTTTATGACAGAGATCGAAAATAATTCACTTGAGGAACTGAAAAAGGGCAACATCCCAAAGCTTCCGGCCCTCAGTTTGCATAACAGCACCATTTACAAGTGGAACCGCCCATGCTACGGAGTTAACGACGGCGTGCCTCATATCAGGATTGAAAACAGATATATTCCATCGGGCCCGACTATTGAAGATGAAATCGCCAACTTTACTTTTTGGGCCGGGCTGATGAGCAACAAGCCTGAGAACTGCAAAAATATCTGGTCTGATACATCCTTTGATGATGCCAAAGAAAATTTTTACAAGGCAGCTATGTGGGGAATACAGAGCGGAATGATCTGGAACGGTGAATTGATGTCGGCCCGAAAATTGATTCTTGATGTTCTTCTGCCTACTGCAAAAAAAGGCCTTGAAAAAATGAAAATAGATGAGGCCGATATCAATAAGTATCTTGGAATTATTGAAGCGCGTGCATCTAATTATGCTACAGGTTCCAGGTGGATCATAAGCAGTTACAGAAAACTCAGGCGGAATTTGGACCGTGATGAATCCTGTGTGGCACTTACGGCCATCATGTACAACAGACGGATGAGCGACAAGCCGGTTCATGAGTGGGATCTCGCCGGACTGGATGAAGTGGCAGGCCTGGATATGTCCTATGATATTGTGAGCAACATTATGTCGACCGATCTTGTTACTGTAAATGAAGAAGATCTTGCTGAAATGGTTTACAAGGTAATGGAATGGAGAAATATTAACCATTTGCCGGTAGAAGACCACCGCGGAAACCTGAAAGGAATTATTACAAAAAAGCGGCTGGATGATTATCTTTCAGGTGATGATAAAAAACCGTTAGCAGTAGCAGCCGATGTTATGGTGAAAGACCCGGTTACGATCGGTCCGAATATGGATATAAAGGTTGCCATGCTGCTAATGTTGGATAAAGGCTTAAGTTGTCTTCCTGTAATTGAAAAAAACCAGTTGATTGGTATCATCACAGACAAGGATACTCAGCAGGTCTGGAATAAGATGAAAAACAAATTGAATGCCAAAGATTGATAACTCTGACATTACTGCCCTTGAATTTGACAGGCTTTTATGGAAATATGAAAGCCCTGTTCCGGGTCCTGTTTTAGTGATTTTTGCCGGAATACACGGCAATGAACCGGCAGGAATTCGCGCGGTAAACAAAATTGCAGACAGTATTGAAGAAAATAAACAGGAATTAACCGGATCGGTATATGCCATTACTGGCAATATACAGGCGCTGAATCTCGGCATCCGGTATGTCGATTTTGACCTTAACAGATTGTGGGAATCTTTTCATCCGGAAAAAAAAGAGGTGAAGCTGAATCACAAGAAATTCGGGGCCGAAAGAGAAGAGATTATTGAAATTGAGCAGGCAGTTCATTCTATTATAAAAAAATATGAAAACAGGGATGTCCCGATTATATTTACGGACATTCACACAACTTCTTCAAGTAGCTGCTCTTTTATTCTTTTTAATGATACCCTCGGAAACCGGCAGCTTGCAGGTAAGTTTCCATCACCCCAAATTCTTGGTGTTGAAGAATATATAAAAGGAACTTTGCTAAGTTACATCAACAATTTGGGCCATACTGCAATCGGATTTGAAGCAGGAGCCCACACGGCAAAGGAGTCGGTAATTCGCAGCGAAGCATTTTTGTGGCTCTTATTGCATAATTGTAATTTTTTGAAGCTCCAACGGGATGAATGTGCTTATCATGAAAATAAACTCCGGTCTCTGCCGGAAATATCCGGTAATTATTTTGAAATAATTTATCATCACTATGTTGAGGACCCGGAGGTTTTCGAAATGAAACATGGGTTCAAAAACTTTGATCCTGTTCGAAAAGGTGAACTTCTTGCGATTGAAGATGGTGAAAAGGTAACAGCTTCCATGAACGGGAGGATATTTATGCCTCTTTATCAGCAATCGGGTAACGACGGTTTTTTTATCATCCGGGAGATCTCACCGTTTTGGCTTACTGTTTCTGCGTATCTTAGAAAAAGCTTTATTCACAAATACCTTAAATACTTGCCGGGAGTTACCGAAACAGGTAAAAACAGCTTGAAAATTAATCTCCGGGTTGCAAGATTTCTTGTAAGGCACATATTCCATCTTCTGGGTTACCGTATAATCCGAAAAGATGAACACACGCTGGTCTGTTTCAGGCGCTAAGCCGCCGGGTTCTGTTTTTATGGTTTCGGATTTACCGTTTCGTGAATTCGCCGGCTTTTTTTGTATTTTAAATCTACCGCTAACGTTATTTGGAATATTCTCTCATGATGGATTATCGTTTTGTTGATGGCACCCGTCTAAATTCAGTTATTGAAGCACTCATTTTTGCCAGTCCGGAACCGCTGGCCTGGGACAGGATTTCTTCAATTATTGATGAAAGCGGTGATGAACTGCAGCTTAAAAGGCCGGATATCGTAAAAATAGTGAACGGTTTAAACCGCAGGTATGAAGAAAACGACCTCTCATTCAGAATTGAGGAGACGGGCGGCGGATTTACTTTTGTTACACAGCCGAGATTTCATCCCTGGCTCAGTATCTATCAGCATGAAAATGCATACAGAAAGTTATCGCAGTCGGCAATTGAGACCCTTTCGATTGTAGCATACCGACAGCCAGTTACCAAGCCGGAAGTTGACCAAATCAGGGGAGTTGATTCCGGTTATATCCTGAGGCAGCTTCAGGAAAAAATGCTGATCAGGGTCTCAGGCCGTGCCGATTCACCGGGAAAACCCTTGCTCTACAAAACAACCGACCACTTTTTGAAACATTTCGGAATTAATTCGGTTGATGAACTTCCGCGTCCGCGCGAAATTGAGGACATACTGAAAGATGATGATATGGCTGAGCACAGAAGATTGCTGATGGAGCGTCAACTCGAAATAGAAGAAGATGCCGGAGATGTTATTGACGAATACATCGAAAAAATGGAAGAGGAAGATGAATTCAAGCAGAATAAGCTGAACGGAAGCCAGAATAACCATAACGGGCATCAACCGGGAACCGAAGAATAAGAGAGAATTTATGAGCAGTAATCGTCAGAAGTACAGATCAAAAAATGACAAACAGCCGTCAGCACCACACCGGGTAAAGCAGGAGAGTCATCTGGAAGATGAAATCAGGATTAACAAGTATATAGCCCATGCAGGATTCTGCTCAAGGCGTGATGCCGACCGGTATGTTGAAGAGGGCATGGTAAAAGTGAACGGGAAAGTTGTTACGGAACTCGGTACAAAAGTATCCAAATTCGATGAAGTAATTGTTGACGGCCAAAAACTTTCTCTTGAGCCTTTTGTCTACATCCTTCTCAATAAATCAAAAGATACTATCAGCACTACCAGTGATGAAAAAGACCGGAGAACCGTTCTGGATGCCGTTGAAGAATCAACAGGCTGCAGGGTATACCCGGTTGGGCGCCTTGACAGGGATACCATGGGACTCCTTTTGCTAACCAATGACGGCGACCTTGCACACAAGCTGATGCATCCGGCATTTAAAGTTAAAAAAACCTATGAAGTTAAAACAAACAGGGTGATGACGGATGAAGAGCTGCAGAAGCTTGTTTCTGGAGTTGAACTGGAAGACGGGCCTGCAAAAGCAAAAAATATTAAACGCAGTTACAGTGATCCCTACACAATTGAAATTACAGTTACAGAAGGCAGAAATCATCTGATTAAAAGGATGATCTCTTACTTTGGAGCCGAAGTAGTAAAATTGAAAAGGGTTCGCTATGCAGGGCTGAATGATAAAGGCCTCCGGGTAGGGCGCTGGCGATATCTCCGGCAGAAGGAAATCAATAACCTGAGAAAAATGGTGAATTTACAAACCCTGGATTTTAAAAAATCAGATTGAAATGAGTATTAACAGCGTTCTGAAGAAATCGGGTAGTATTCACTCTGCGGAAAGCCTTCCCATATACTACGATCTTTATGCTCCATCGGGTAGTGCCAAAACCATATTTCCGATTGTGCTTTTTATACATGGTTTTAAAGGTTTCAAGGATTGGGGTGTATTTCCGGATGCCTGTGAAGAAATCGCAAGATCGGGCTTTGCCGTTGTGGCTTTTAACCTCTCTCTAAATGGTGTTGGCGAATCGATGACGGAATTTGACAGGCTGGACCTTTTTGAACGTGAAACCCTCTCACAAGATCTAAATGACGTGGGAAGTGTGATTGAGGCACTTAAAAGAAAAGAGATTTCTTCAGAAAAGGTAACTCTCAATACCGACAGAATCGGCATTATCGGCCACTCGAGAGGAGGGCATACGGCAGTTGCCGCCGCGGCAGAATATACCGATATCCATTGTCTTGTGACATGGTCGGCAGTGGCTAACTACAATGAGCGGTGGACAAAAGAGATGCAATCGGACTGGAATATAAAGGGGTATACAGAAATTCCGAATACAAGGACCGGTCAAATAATGAAGGTGAATAAAATTGTATATGAGGATGCCAATCAGAACAGTGATAAACTAATGGCAGATAAAAGGGTTCAGGAGCTTTATATACCATGTATGTTTATAGCCGGCAAGGAAGATGAATCGGTGAATTTTACCGATACTGAAAAATTGTATAAGCTCTGTCCGTCACAAGATAAAGAGTTGCGGCTGCTGCAAGGCACCGGCCATACTTTTGGTGCATCCCATCCGTTTGAGAAAGAGGACTTTCCCCGAAAATTTGAAGAAGTACTGGAATTGACCGAAGGCTGGCTGATTGAGTATTTGAGTTAAATATTATTCATGAGATATACCTGTTCGATAATTTTCTCCGTACTGTTACTTTCCATCCCTTTTGCTAAACTCTCGGGGCAGGATATTATACTTGTAACTAATGATGAATTCAGGCCCGTTGCACAGGAGGCCATGGATTCACTCTATAACCGGAATCCGGAAGCAGCCCGGCAAATCATGCAGCCGTGGATTGATAAATATCCCGGACACCCTGTCTGGTCTTTGTGGAAAGGAATGGAACTTTGGTGGGAGGTGCTTACGGACCTTGATGATGCCTCTCATGATGATGAGTTTTTTGAAAGAATGAAAAAAGCCGATTTTGATGCAGGCCGTTATCTTCAGGAAAATGAAAGAAACCCTGACGGTTTAATTGCCCGTGCTGCAGCCAACGGTTATATAGCCCGGCAAAAATCAAACCGTGAGGAATGGCTGAGCAGCCTGAATTATGGCCGAATGGCATATCAGTCACAACAGGCTATGAAGAAGGTGTTGCCTGATTTTGCCGACAATTTGCTGGCAGAGGGAATAATAAAGTACTATGCTGCCTATCTGCCCGATGCATACCCGTTCATGAAAACAATGACCTGGTTTTTGCCCGAAGGCGACAGGGAAGAGGGATTAAATCTGATCAGAAAGGCTGTTGAAGAGAGCCTGTTTGCGGCTCCGGAAGCACTTTACTTTGCCGGAATTATCGAATTGAATTATGAAAAGGATTATGATAAAGCGGCCGCAGATTTTAGAAGGCTTGTAAGGGATTTTCCCAATAACAGTTACTACAGGAGGCTGCTTGTAAGAAGCCTTTTCAATATGGGCCGGTACGACGAGGCAGCGGTTGCAATTGAGGAGGCTATTAGTCATTGGAAAAGAAAGAGCCTTTTAAACCATGAGGTTATGCTTGAAGAATTGCTTTATTGGGATGGAAGAATAAAACTGAATGATAAAAACTATTCTGAAGCGTACCGGCTGTTTGAAGAGTCATTTGAAACCGGTGATGCATTGCCGAATTCTGAAAAAAGAACCTATAAACAGCTAAGCGGATATTTTGCCGGATTGGCAGCAGAAAGAATGAATGACAATAAAAAAGCGACACATTTTTTTAAAGCCGTTACCGATATGGATGCAGATGATGAAGTCAAAAAAAGGGCTAAGGAAAAATTGGCTGAAATCAATGAATAATTGTGTGAATCACATCTGAGTGATCATCGGGTGTGCCTTTTTTATAGGTTCTCTCTGCATACCTGATTCTGTCATGGTTCATAAAAATAAGGCCGGAAGAACGTGTTCCGTAATCAGCCGTATTTACAAAAATTGATGAAACGGCTTTTTCTTTCTCCTCAGGCAAGCCGGTATCAGGGAGTTTATTTTCAGGATAAGTTTTTTCGGATGCGAGCAGCCCGAACAAATTTTTATCAGAAAGATCGTTATTATCCAGCAGTGACAGGAATTTGCTTTTTGCCTCTGCTACCTTGGGCCATGGTTCATTTAGCAATCCATTGCTTAGCCCATAGATGCCGGGTTCAAGCTCGTAAATTACGCCTTCTCTATTTGAATAGTGATACAGTTCATTTCTGTTTCCTGCAATAAGGTTGAACCCGTTATAGTTTTGAGCTGTTTTACTCAGCTTTTCGATAAAATTCCGTGGATTTTGAGATGATATCAAAAAATTTTTCACTATTTCGCCCCGGCTCTTTGCACCGGTAACAGAATGGCCGGGTTCGCGGTAGTTTGTAACCGAAGCAAATTTACCGGCCATATTCAATCCCAGCCATGTCCCGCCTTTTTCAAGGTCTTTACCGCCGATAATGCCGAAGTGATTGTTCCAAATTCTCGCGGATTTGGTTGGCCTGTTGTAATACTCATCCCGGTTAGAGGCAAAGACCAGGTCAAATTTTTTTTCTATTTTATATCCGAATACAATAAGGCACATAAAAAAGTCAAAGTTGGAGGAATTAACGGAGATAAATTCAGAGCTACTGACTTAACTTAACAGTAAAAGTTGCGATTTTGTAGTTGCATCAGATTTGTAACGGGTTCATTGGTCCGTTCTGTGTTGTTCGTGGTCAAGCTATGTTAGGGATTGACAGATACAACAACTCACAACTGACAATCAACAACCAACAAAAACGGCTTCCTGTTTTACGATGACATCTCTGCAACCCCTTGTTTTTTTATATTGAGCCAGGGGTTCTTAAATTAAAATTGTGAATTTTTGTTACATTTGAAACTATGCCTATAAATTTTCGAATAGAATATAACGAAAAATGTCACGCTTAATTAATAATTGAAATATTGACTTCGATCACAGACCCAAAAAAGAAAGACTGGATCTTACTAATTGTCAGTTTATTTGCGGCTGCAGGTTTTTTCTGGATCATGAGTCTTATTCATCCACTTCAAACTGCGGATCCCTCTTTGGGTAAGGAACGGGCGGAGGCGAGCAGTTTAAACAGATTGGGATATCTCGGATATGCGGAAACAGGATCCTTTACTCACACAACGTTTCGTGTAAATCGTTCGCTGCTCGACAGCCTTCAGAAAAAATCGGATTTTAGCGCATTAAGAAATAAGGGCGGATATCAAAATTTTTATCCATTTTACTGGGAAACAAGAGTTGAAACCATGCAGCCTGAGTCAAGGTTTTTTAATGAAGAAGAAGAAAATGAAGAATTGACGCCTGTGCAAATCAGGGTTATGTTAAATGAAAGCGGCGGGTTAATCGGACTTGCAAATCCTCAAAAATTTATACCGAATCGCTTGCTAAATGCCGAAGCATTGCAAAATGCCGTTACGGTTTCAGACCAGACCATATCGGATATTAATTCGGAACCTTCACTTTTAAACAGAATCGAATTTGATTTTCAATCAGCCGACCGGCCTGCATTTGACGAAATCAGAAGTGAAATGTTAAGGCGCCGGCCATTTTTTTTGAACCGGGAAAAAGCAGTCCAACTGGCAATGCACCATCTTCAGGAAGCTGACTGGTCAAAGGATCTTTTTTCATTCAAAACAATGAGAAGGCAGGTTTATCCCGGCTTTGATGCTGCAGAAATAGTGTTTGAATATGCCAATAATGATTTAAACCACAAAACGGAACTGGTGATGCATATATCGCCGGCGGGCGCACTTCTTCATATGATGCCGGAATATTCGTCTTTGGAAGAGGCAAGCTTTAGCATGAGCCAGATTGTTTCCGGTATCCGGGGTACATTTGTGGTTGTTTTAATTATCTTTTTAATTATTCAGGCTTACCTGAGAATTAAACTCAGGGTTGTCGATACAAAAACTGCAATTACAGTTGCCGTTATTGCCGGCTTTTCATCTCCGCTTCTCAGCCTGCTTAGCTGGCTTTATACCAGTTTGAATACCATTGAAGAAATTGAGTTTTATAATGTAATTATACAATTGTTTGAAATGGGAGGAATTGCAACAATTGTTTCTATCGGCTTTTTTATAATTACGGCAGTGGGCGATTCACTGATACGACAGCATTGGCCTGATAAGATAAGGACACTTGACCTGGTAAGGGTAGGCCATTTTTTCAATGCGCCTGTAGGCATAACACTGCTGCGCTCCGCAGGTTTAGGATTGGTTTTTGCATTTATTTTTTCAATCGTTTTCTTTGTATTGCCGGATTCTTACATGTCCGTGAACAGTTCGTTTGATTCCGATACAACCTATCTCGCTTCAATCTCAGAAATTGTATCCTCTCTTTTTGCAGTATTTGTAACAACTCAAATCATATTTATGATTATAATCGGGAGAATGAGTGACAGCACCAGGAATAAATACATCCTGACACTGTTTCCAGGGTTGATATTTGCCGTGATGAGCCCATTAGAAATAGATGCAGGGCCTTTACTGTATGAATTTATTATTATGTTTTTAACAGGCTCTGCTTTTGGATATCTGTTTTACAAAACCGATGTACTAACAACACTTTCAACTCTTTTCATATTTGTTCTCCTGATCATTCACTCCGATGGATGGATAATGGCGGCTTCACCGGATGCAATCATATTTTATTACGTTATTGGACTGATACTGACTTTTGTGATATTTGGATTTATCAGCATTTACAAGGGTACAACCGTAACACAGCTTCCTAAATATGTTCCCGATTATGTGAATGAGCTGGCCCAGGAAGAGAGGATAAAACAAGAACTTCAAATTGCACGTGGAGTGCAGGAGTCTTTTCTGCCTGTAAGAACTCCAAAAGTTAAAAAGCTGGATCTTGCTGGCATCTGTATTCCCGCATATGAAACCGGCGGCGACTATTACGATTTTATCCCGGTCAATGAAACAAAAGTCGCTGTGGCCATCGGCGATGTCAGCGGCAAAGGAATTCAGGCTGCTTTTTATATGACGTTTATCAAAGGTGTGCTTCATGCCCTCTGTAAAGAGGGGGAATCGTCCATTTCATTATTGAGCAAGGTAAATGACCTATTCCTGAAAAATGCACCGAGAGGCACGTTTATTTCACTTATTTTCGGTATTATTGATAGTGAAACCGGAGATTTCCTGTTTTCAAGGGCAGGACATAATCCATTATTTCATTTTCACGCAACAAGCAAGAAAGTAGAGACGGTTAAACCGGCCGGTATCGGTATCGGAATGACAAACGCCGAAATATTCAGCGAAAATATTCAGGAATCAAGGTTAAAACTTGAATCCGGAGATTACCTCATACTGTTTACCGACGGGGTTACTGAGGCCAATAATGAACATGGTAATCAATTCGGAGAAAAAAAACTGCAGGATATTATAGAGTCTTGTAAAAAGAAATCTGCCAAGGAAATGATGTTTGGTATTTTGGAAAAAGTCCAATTATACAGTGAAAAAACAGATCAACACGATGATATGACTCTTGTCGTTATAAAAATGGAATAACTTTTTGATCTCTCTTTTTTATATTTATACCATGAAAAAATTGAATTACCTGATAATTACGGTTTTAATGCTCTTTACGGCATCTTTCACCGGCAATGCTTTTGCCCAAATATCCGCAGAAGTTCCGTTTCGTATTATGGAATTGGACAAAGCTCTTGAAACTGCCAAAAATGAAAATAAGAAAGTGTTGATCAATGTTTATGCCGATTGGTGTCCGTATTGCAGGCAAATGCATGATCAGGTTTACCCGTCAAAAGAAGTGAAAGATGTGATGAAAGATCATTTCATTATGGTTTATATCAACATCGATTCGGAAGAGAAAGTAACCTATCTTGATAAAACTGTAACGCATGCCCAATTTGCAAGGGCTCTTCAAAGCAGAAGTACCCCTACAACTTATTTTATGAAGCCTGACGGCGAAATTATAGGCCATCAGCCCGGCTTGCTTTCCCCGGAAATTTTCACCGGCCTTCTCAAATTTATCGCAACGGATGCGTATCTGACTCAAACCTTTGAAGAATTTTCCGGTTCATAATTGTAAAGAGTAATCTTTAGTTCGTAAATTTGACAGCCAGGTACAATCCAAACAGACGCTGACATCCGGTATAGTGTAATGACAACTATAAACCCGCAATGTATAATCTCAATATTGCAGCCAATTTATAAAAACAGTGTTATTTCTGAATGGAGACTTTGCGGGTTTTTATCCGGCATTTTATCATTGACAAGAAAATAGTTTATAAGCCATATCAATTAATGACTTTAAGCCAGACTACAGAAGATTATCTTAAAACAATATATATCCTTGAAGCCGATACAGGCGGCAAGGGAGTGAGTACGAAAGATATTGCCGTCGGAATGGATGTCTCTGCTGCATCGGTTACCAGCATGATGAAAAGGCTTGCTGAAATGGGGCTTGTGGCTCATGAATCCTATTATGGAGTCAGGCTTACTGAAACCGGCAGAAAAATTGCACTTGAAATTATCCGCCATCACAGGTTGCTTGAGCTTTATCTCAAGGAAATAATGGGATATTCATGGGACCAGGTTCATGATGAGGCTGAAAAGCTGGAACACCACATTTCGGAAAAATTTGAAGACACTATCGCCGAGCTCCTGAATGACCCGACTCATGATCCGCACGGAGATCCTATTCCAACCAAAGACGGTGTGATGCCAAAGATGGCTTCACGTCCCCTAACCGAAGCCAAACCGGGTAAGGAATATATTGTGGGGCGTGTGAAAGATCAGAATCCCGAACTGCTCAGGTACCTGGAAGAAATCGGGCTATTACCCGGTGTTAAGGTCAAATTGATCAAAAGAGAACCGCTTAACGGGCCGCTTACCCTCAAGCTTGAAGAGAGGGAGCAAGTCATTGGCTATGATGTGGCTGGTACAATCTTCCTGGTTGAAGAAACGTAGTTTTAGGATGCAATTACTGCTCCCCTTGTTTTTAAATGGAGTCAGGAATATTAATTTTCACATCTGTCTAAAGCGATTTTTATGATGTGCCGGATTACGGAAGAATATAGATGAGAGTTTGATTGATTCGTTGCCTGACTAAGAAATCTGATAGTAAAAAAAACCCGGGAGGGTTTAAACATGAATAGGAGGCTGTCCAAAAAGATCTATTTGATTTAGAGATGCCTTAATTATTTAGGTTTTCTTCATGAACCTTTGATCCGTCAGTCGACGGACTCGTGGTAAAAAAGTGCCGATTTTTGCCAAGAAGTCGCGAAATCACGAAGAAACACGAAGACTTCGTACCACATATATTTAAAATTAAATTAAATAATTAAAATCGGTTTACTGCTACATGGAGCCCTGAATGGGTTCAACTACCCAGGCTTGATCGTTCAACCCACTCCGGGGTTGTCGAAATAGCCACCGCATTTTGACCCCGCATTTCATACGGGGCTATTCATGTTGAAGCCCTTTTCAGGGGTTAGGATTTTAAAATTCATGAAAATCTTCATTGATATTTACATGAGTAATAATTTTTATTAGTTTTTAAAAGTCATGGACACCTATGATTAATTTTATTTACTTCAAAGAAATTGTTTTGCCAGCATATAAACGGCAACAACAATCACGGTAAATGAAAATCCGTACTGCAGTACCGTCCGGTTAACTTTGTGATTCAGGTTCACGCCTAAAATACCCCCGATAAAAGCCCCGGCTGCCAGCGGTAAGGCAGCTCCGAAATCGATATATCCAATGCTTGAAATAGCATTGACAGATGATTCGGGAGTGGACAGAGCGTATTGAATCCAGCCTGAAAATGAGATTACAACAATAGCAAATGATGAAATGCTGACTGCCCGGCCTATACTGGTCTTGTAAAACAAATTCAAAATGGGAACAATGACAATTCCTCCGCCAAGACCCGCCGTAGCAGCCACAATCCCGGCAGCCCCTCCGGTAACGGAGGATTCTTTAAAATGAATTGGCTGGGTATTTAAAGCTTGCCTTTCCTGCGATTTCCCCCTTCTGAAGTAAGAGAAGGATGCTACCATCAGCAAAAAAGTAAAAAAGAGCACAAAGAGCGTTTCGGTGTAAATGGGAGATAAAACGATTTCACGCCCGATAAATACTCCCGCAATACCGAAAAGGCCGACTTTAAGCCCCTGTTTCCAGAAAATATTCTTTTTTTTGAATTGCTGAAGGGAACTGCTTCCGGCAGCAATAAAATTGCAAAAAAGCGATGTACCAATGGTCCATGCCGCCGGATTCGACATTTCCTGGCTTTGAAACAGGGTAAATAAAATGGGTGTAAATAAAATTCCGCCGCCGAGGCCGAATAATCCTGCAAGTATACCCGTAAAAATACCAAGTAACAGTAGTAATATGAACAAACCTAATCCTCCGTGAAAATTATTCCTTTCATATAGGTGGCAGCTTTGCCCTTCAATTCCACCCTGTCATCAATGAGGTTGCAAATGATTTCGCCACCCCGTTTTGAAAGCTGGGCAGCTCTCAGGTTATCTTTGTTTAATTTTTCTGCCCAGTACGGAGAAAGTAAAGTGTGTGCCGAACCTGTAACAGGGTCTTCATTAATTCCGACGGCAGGAGCAAAAAATCTCGATATGAAATCATAATCATCGCTTTCGGCAGTTACAATGACACCACGTGTTTTCACTTCTTTCAGCCTGTTGAAATCAGGTGAGAGGCTTTTTACAATTTCTTCATTGTTTACAATTACAAGGTAATCGGTGTTAAAAAACATTTCTGCGTTTTCCAGGCCAAGTGCATCAAGCAACAATGGATTGGGGTCTGTTTTTTCAGGCGGATTGGCAGGAAAATTCATGATATAGTATTTTCCTTCGGAGCTAACCGTCAGTTCTCCGCTTTTGGTAATAAAATGTATTTTTTCATTTTGAAAACCAAGATGGGAAAATAATACGTGAGACGCTGCAAGTGTTGCATGCCCGCACAGGTCAACTTCTGTTACCGGCGTAAACCACCGGAGCTCATAATTGCCTTTATCCCCGGTTGGGACAAAAAACGCAGTTTCAGATAAATTGTTTTCATTTGCAATGGCTTGCATAACATCAACCGGCAGCCACTTCGTTAATGGTATAACTGCCGCTGGATTACCTTTGAATATCTCATTGGTAAAAGCATCAACCTGAAATATGTTTAACTCCATCCGTTTTTTGCTTTGGTGTAGATGAACCTGTAATATAATCTTTGAAAGATAGAGAAATAAATGACTCCATTTTTAATTAAAAATGTATCAATTTGATAAAATGCAACAATCAGGAACCCGATTTTTTAAAACAGAATGACTAAACCGAGTTTTACCGCCCTGCCTTCCGATGCTTTTGACAAGGCCGGACTTTCTACAATCAAAAAGGCTGCTTTAAAATATTGCTACACCGAAACCGGACGTGAAAAAACAGAGCGTTTAAAACCTTCTGCCGAACAGAACAGTGTGCATGAGTTGAGATTACAATGTTCGGATATGATTGCATTGGCTGAGAAAAACATACAGGTGCCTCTTGACAACCTTCATGGATTGAAAGAGATACTTGAAAGGGCCAGGGCAGAAGGAGCTGTTTTATCTTCGGAACATTTCCCCGGGATTTTAAAACATGCCCGGCAAGCACGGATCCTGAAAGAGTTTTTTAAGAGAAATCACGAAAATTCTGCAAATTTGCTAAATCTTGCAGGCGATTTACAGCCACTTCCTGAATTTGAAAAAACGATTTCAGAATCCATCTCCGAAAATGGTGAAGTAAAAGACAGCGCAAGCACGGCACTGAAATCCATCCGATCCCGGTTAAACAGAAAAAGGCAGGCTGTCAGGTCAACCGTGCAAAAAATGATGAAGCAAGCTGCAAAAGACGGCTATGCCTCAGACGAAGGCCCGACGATCAGGGGCGGCAGAATGGTGATACCTATACAGGCACAGTTTAAACGGAAAGTTAAAGGATTTGTACATGATGTCTCCTCAACCGGACAGACGGTCTACATCGAGCCGGTTGAATCACTGCATCTCAACAATGAGATAAGGGAACTTGAATCTGAAGAAGCACACGAAATCGAACGTATTTTACTAAAATTGACAGACTTTGTGCGGATTAATACGCCTGCTCTCACTTTAAATGAAGATATTACGGGTGAAATAGATTGTATTCATGCCAGGGTGAAGATCGGCATCGAGCTCAACGGGGCATTACCCGCCTTATCCAAAGGCCGGGAACTCAGAATCCGGGATGGCTATAACCCGGTATTGCTGTTAAAAAACCTGAGAGAAAAGTCCAGTGAAACAGTAGTGCCGCTTCAGATGGAATTATCGGAAGATCAGCTTGCCGTAATTATAACCGGTCCGAATGCCGGTGGCAAGTCGGTTGCAATGAAAACAGTGGGGTTGCTAATGCTCATGCATCAATCCGGTTTTCCGGTTCCCCTGAATCCCGATTCCAGCCTGCCTGTGTTTTCAGGCATTTATCTTGATGTGGGTGACGATCAGTCTATCGAAAATGACCTCAGCACTTTCTCTTCCCGGCTGCAGTGGATGCGAAATACAATTAAAATGGCCGGTTGGGCCTCCCTGGTGCTTATTGATGAAGCTGCAGCCGGTACCGATCCCGATGAAGGCGGAGCCATATTTCAGGCTTTTATCGAAGAACTGATTAAAAAAGATGCATTGGCCATTGTAACGACACACCATGGTTCGCTCAAGGCATTTGCGCACGAGCATCCAAAAGCTGTAAATGGTTCAATGGAGTTTAACCAGGGTACACTTTCTCCGAATTATCATTTCAGGTTGGGAATGCCGGGAAGCAGTTATGCATTTGAAATTGCTGAACGTCTCAAGGTTGACGAACAAATCATCCGCCGGGCAAGGGAACTGGTTGGAAGCGGTAAAAACCGGCTTGAAGACCTGATAAGTGAGCTTGAATCGAAACTGATGGAGTATTCCGATCAAAAAGAAAAACATGAAAAAGCTGCCTCAAAGATGAAGGCCCGGAGGAGTGAATATGAGGACAAGCTTGAGACGCTGAAGAGGCAAAAAGAATCGATAAAAACGAAAGCGCTTGAAGAAGCCGGCCATATTATGCAAACAGCAAACCGGAAAATTGAAGAGGCCGTGCGCCAAATTCGAGAAGAGGGGAAACAAAATGAAGATGCAATCAGAAAAGCCCGTAAAAGTGTTGAAGAACACAAACAGGCGGTTCGAAGGAAAGTAAAAAAATCAAAGCCCGTAAAGAGAAATAAAAGAAAAACAGAGCTGCCCGAACCGGGTGATACGGTAATATTTGCCGATGGGTCGGCCACAGGTGAGCTGGTTGAAGTGCAGGGGTCGAGGGCTGTTGTAATGGCAGGAGGGTTGCGATTAAAAACGAGTATTTCGAACCTGATTAAGGCGGATAAAAAAAGAAGTACAAAAAAAGATCCGGGCCGGTTTGGAAAAAGCCTGAAACCGACGGGCTATCAGCCCGAAAGCGTATCCCGGAAACTGGATATCAGGGGCTTCAGAGGCGACGAAGCCGTAAAAAAAGTAATGCATTATCTTGACAGGGCATACGCCCGGGATTTAAAAAATGTTGAAATCATCCATGGAAAAGGGGATGGCATTCTCAAAAAACTTGTTCATGAATACCTCGATGGCCGGGATGAAGTAAACAGTTATGAAACCGCACCCATTGAGCAGGGTGGCGAAGGATGTACTCTTGTTTCGCTAAAATAGAATTTTGTCGCTTCGGGATTACCGTAATTTCAGTTATGTCGTCCCCAGGGCGGAGGCACTTTGCAACGATGTCGTCACGTTAGAGGCTGTCCAAAAAGATCTATTTGATTTATAAGTGCCTTAATTATTTAAGTTCTCTTCGTGAACCTTTGAGTCTTTGTGTCCTCGTGGTAAAAAAGTGCCGGTTTTTGCCACTAAGGTATTATAAAAAAGAGGACGCCCCGAAATTATTAAATTGTTTGAACACCAAA
>CAYPZI010000031.1:0-27700 GCA_964415185.1 uncultured Balneolaceae bacterium
TATGCATGTTGCAAAACCGGTTTACAATATCCTCCAAAACATCCATATTGATGATGATTTGCTCGGAGATACATTTTTTTAGGCTCGATTTCACTGGAATTAGTTATTTAGCTCTCTTTGAAATAGTTCATCCCATACGGTTAGTGATGGCTTTGGATTTAATTCAATATCAACCAGCCCGATTGAAGAAAAAAATGGTAAATTTTCAGGTACCGGTTCGGGAATCCCATTCAAATCAACATCCGTAAACAATAGCTGAAACCATGCAATAGATGAGACCTCCCTGAGCAGCTTATCATGGTGTTCAATATAACGAGCTTGTTTATCCGGTGAACCCGAAATATTTACAGAACCGGTTTGAATGGTTGCCGACGTCCATCCGCCCTCCGAAATAAATACCGGCAAATTATGACCTTCAAGCAGGCGCGAATAGTAGTTTAGTGGTATGTCTTCAGGGTCTGCGAACCCAAAGTATGGGTATGAAGAGATACCAAGGGCAGCAAGAAAAGGAAAATCGGCTAAATCCTGTTCTACGCCCTGGAAATTACCTCCGATTAATTTTCCCCAGGCATGGTCTGCCTGTATGCTGATGCTCAGTTTAGAGGTGGATTCTCTTTCAGTCAATTCATCAGCTACTTCGTTGGCCGCTGTCTTAATGCCATCATAAATGTCTGCTTCAGCTATATCCCGAATCAAATTAGTTTCCAAAGCTAAGCCCAGATATGACGGTTTTAACAGGCTGTCTATTGCCATTACATAGTTTTTATACATGGATTGGATTTCGGGTTCCGCAATGCTTCGGCCAGCGGCTTGTAGTTCAATGGCATCCGATGAGCGGTCAAGGCCGTTCTGTGGATCAATATAGGCCCAAATTTCTAATCCTCTGTTGCGATAAAATTCGGCGAGGCCCATGAACGTATTCTGTATCTGTTCTTCCGCAGATACTCCGTTTAGAAGTAAATTCCAGGGAACTTCCGTTGAAATAATGGCAGCATCAGCGCGGGTTGTCCACATCTGGAGGACTTGAAGGGAAAGTTCAGGTTCACCGGGACGTGGCGCAGAATTCATAAATCCCATACGATAATTTCTCGATTCCGGCTGTTGAATATCCTCGTCATCCGAAGAGAGGCTATTGTCATTCGAGCATCCTCCGAAAAATAAACCGGAAATAATAAGGAAAAACAGAAACCTCATATCATTTTTTAATGCTTTAAACTCATAGACAAAACAGAATTTCAAGTCTTATCAATTTCTGGAGGTTGAGGTAAACTGATGTCACTCAAAGATCTGTATTGCTTGTTTGGGCATAAATGATTTTATTATTCTAAACGTCTAATCAAAGTATGGATATTTATGGATAATATGGCAAAAAGTTACCCGGTAATCTCAACAAAAGATTGGTTAATCACACTTGTAATTGCAGCTATTCCTGTTGTAAATATTATCATGCTATTTGTATGGTCTTTTGGCGAGAATACTCATCCTGTCAAAGCTAATTGGGCTAAAGCATCTTTGCTGTTTATGGCTATCTTACTGGCTCTGTATATATTATTTATGGTTATAATTTTTGGTGCAATATGGGGAGCCGGCAGCGGATTTTAGCATATTTTTTTTCGTTGCCTCAGTAGCAGGCATCTCAATGTCAACTACTTTATTTGAAATTTTATATCATCTCAATTTAATATTTCTAAGATTCATATAAGATCGGTCGATTAATTACATTTTTGTACGGCAGATTTATTACTTTTAGCAAAAATCATTCTGCAGCGATATGAATCTTCAGATATTTAATCCCCTACACTGGAATAAATCTTTTTTGTTTTCGGTACTTGCCGCTTTCCTGGTTGTTTGGATTCTTTTCATTGATACATACAGTCTTTATACCAGGTACGACCTTTATCAAAAAAAAGAAGAACTGATAGAGAGAACAGAGTCGATGAAGCAGGAGACTGAAATACTTGAAAAAAAGATCCGGAATTTGCAAAATGATACGGGCCTGCTCGAAAAAATTGCCCGTGAAGAGTACGGGATGAGAAAACCCGGCGAAACAGTTTACAGGATTCAAAAAAAGTAAAATATAAGGCTGCCGTACCGTGTGTATTTGTATGACGGGCATTGTATTTTGGAATTGTAATTCATCCCTCAGGATTCTATCACAATATCCAGCGGATTTTTACTTATTTTATGTTTTGCCAATAATTCTAATTTGAAGCTGTATGATCTCAATCGGAATAGATTTGGGCGGTACCAATATTAAAGCTGCCCTGGTTGACAAGGATAAAGGTTTTATAGAAACAATTTCGGTTCCAACCGAAGCGGATAAGGGTAAAAATCACGTATTTGACCGGATTGCCACGGTAATCGGTAACCTGGAAAAAAAGAGCAGGGAAAAACCTATTGGCGTCGGCATGGGCCTTCCCGGCATGGTAACAATGGATCGCCAAATAGTAAAAAATCCCCCCAACCTTCCGGGATGGAAATCCGAAAATGTCTCACAGGAAGTGCTGAAAAGAACCGGGTTTCAATGTGTTATTGAAAACGATGCCAACCTTGCGGCTCTCGGCTCTGCCCGGTTTGGAGCATGCAGTGCAATTGAAAACTTTATCATGATCACCTTGGGAACCGGTGTGGGAGGCGGCATAATTTACGGGAATAAACTGTACCGTGGAACTACCGGAGCTGCCGGTGAACTTGGCCATGTAATCATTGATTACCACGGGCCTTTATCAAACAGCAATACCAGGGGCGGTATTGAAGCCTACCTGGGACAGCGTTTTATGAGCCGTTATGCAGCAGATATGATCCGACAGGATACCGGCAACACGCTTTACGAAAATTTCCATAAAAATTTTGACGAGCTGGAACCGATTCACTTGTACCATGCAGCAAATGAAGGCAATGAACTTGCAATCAGAATTCTCAAGAAAACCGGCGAAAAGCTCGGCTATGCCATTGTAAATTACATTCACATTCTTGATATTCGAACCATAGTTGTAAGCGGCGGCGTTGCCAAGGCCGGCAAGTGGATTTTAGGGCCTGCCAGGGAAACGGCTAAAAAATTTCTCATGCCTCCGTTTCTCGAAGGTTTTGAAATCATTTATGAAGATCTTGGAAATGATGCCGCCATGCTGGGAGCCGCAAGTCTCGCTTTTGAAGAAATAATCTAAATTTCAGGCCGCTATGCTTGTATATTTCGCGGCACATACGGTACGGTTTTTTTTACTTCTCTGTACGGTTTCTGTCTTTCTGATCAATTCCGAAGCCTGTGCCCAGGTTTCGGAAACCGAAAAAGATTCAACAGAAGTCCCCGCTGACTCTTTACAACCCGCCTTGCAGGATACCCTGTTGGATGCAGGCCTGGATACTCTTCCCCGGATGGGTGGCGATGGCCCTCCGGAAAATGTAACCCAGCGCCCAGGCACCCGAATGGCCCAGGGTGAAGTGGAAGAGGACGCAGTTCAATTCAGTGCCCGTGATTCCCTTTTTTTCAATTTCAGAGGGGAGAGAACAGGGTTGCTGTTCGGTTCTGCCACTGTACGGCACCAAAGCGGAGAATTGAACGCCGGTAAAATAGACCTTTTTATCGATCGCAATGAAGTGGAGGCACAAACCGAGACGCCCAACGACACCCTCTCCTTTCCCGTTCTTCGCCAGCAAAACCAGGAATTGAGAAGCAACAGGATTTTGTTCAACTACGAAACCGAAAGGGGAAAATTTGAAGTTGCACGTACCTCCGTTTCCGACGGGCACGTAATCGGTACCAAAGTGAAAAACAGAAATGAGTCGGAAGTGTTTATTGAGGATGGTATTTACTCGACCAACGATCCCAATTATATGTACTATTACCTGAAAGCCAAGAGGATGAAAATTGTGGATGAAGAAGAAGTATTTTTTACAAATGCCCAGCTATACATTCTCGACATTCCCTACCCGATTGTATTTCCATTCGGTTACGTACCGGGAGGCGTTGACCAAAAAAGGTCAGGCTTGTTGACTCCAACTTATGTTTTTGAAGATACGTCGACCCGGGGAATCGGCCTGCAAAATTTCGGCTGGTTTCAGTACTTCAATGATTTTATAACCGCCCAAACCACTTTTGACCTGTTTACCTCCGGCACATTTGCCAATGACACCCGGCTGCAATATCGTAAAACAGGTATTTATGACGGATCTATCGATATCGGTTTTTCCAAAGAGAGAGGGCTTGAGTCAACAGACCCGGGTTTTTCCGAACGAACCACGCGCCGCCTGTCGGTTCGCCACAATCAAACGCTTTCACCATATGCTAACCTTTCGGCAGATGTAAATATCCGTACGTCGGATTTTTTCAGAAGAAATTCTTTTGACCTTGATGAACGGGCACAAACCACTTCAAATTCAAGTCTCGGATACCGGTACACCCATCCTGAAAATGTATATAACTTTTCGCTAAACACCCGGCTGAACCAGGATTTCTTTAACAACAGCACACGATTGTCGGGGCCTGACATAAACTTTTCATTACAACAGTTTTCACCCCTTCAATCCGAAGGCTCCGGTACAGGCAATGACAGGTTTTACGAGCGGATTTCCATTGACTACCGGAATACGTTCCGTTCTAATTTCGATTTCAGGCCCATTGATGCAGACAGTGCCGAAATCGGGTTCGTGGAAGCTCTTTTAAATCCTTCAAAATTCAGAGAGGCTACCGGTTCGGACGAGCATATTGAAATCGGGTTCCGGCAGAATGCAGATATCCGGGCCGCCCAGCTTATTCCAAGCCAGTTTGTGAATGTGACCGGTTTTTTTTCGATTACGGAATTCTGGTACCCTTCAACAGTGAGAAAGCGGTTTATTGAAGAAGAAAACAGGATTGAAACCTTCCATGTAAACGGCTTTACAACCGGAAGGGAATACAATACCGGGGTATCTCTGTCTACAACCATATTTGGGGTATCCAGGGCAAGAATCGGGAAACTGGAAGGATTCAGGCATACGCTCAGGCCAACAATCGGGTTTAACTTCAGGCCCGATTTCAGCAAGGATAAATTCGGCTTTTTCAGGGAGGTCCAATCGGATACACTCGGTAATACACAGAGGTTTTCAATTTTCGAAAACGGTATTCTTGGTGGACCCAGCGCAGGTGAACAAAGAAATGTCAGTTTCGGTTTTTCAAATGTATTTGAAACTAAAGTGGTAAGAAGAGACTCGACAGGCGAAGTTAGCAGGGAAAATGTGAGGTTGATTGACAATTTTACCGTAAACTCAAATTATAATTTTGCTGCCGACAGCCTGCGGTTCGGGAGAATCCGCATGAACCTGACCTCACAAGTTCTCAACAATGTGAGGATACGGGCCTCTGCCGAGTATTCGGTTTATGCAAGAGATGAACAAGGCCGCGAAATTAACAAATACATCTGGAACGAAACCAACAAAATCCTGCAGCCAATAAGCTACAATTTAAATGTCGGTTACAATTTTAACGGGGGCGGACAGGTGCCTCGGGTTCAAACACCTTACTACAGGCCTTACGACCCGTTAGACCAGCAATTTTTCAGTCCGATCGATTCGAATTTTAACTCCACAAATATTCAAAAATTCAGTTCCCCTCTAAGCCTGGCTCTTGATTTTAACTACTCCTGGAGATTTCGCTTTGGCAGGAGTGCTCAGCAGAGGGCTATTTTAAATGCCAGGAATATTCAATTCAATATGACCCCGAAATGGAGTGTGGGAACCAGTGTAGGATATGATTTTATTGAACAAGACCTGACTCCATCCCAATTCAATATGGTACGCCGGATGGAAGGCTGGACACTTACTTTCAATTTTAATCCTTTCGGAGATTTTCAATATGCATTTTTCCGGCTTCAGATCAATAACGGTCAAATACAAAGCCTGTTCCAGAAGCTGCCCGGGCTTAACAACCTTGAACGAAGCACTTCTCCTTCGGGAAGAAGGCCGCCAAGATTTTAAACAATGTGATTAAAAACAATCCTGCGAAACTTAACGCCCTGTTCGATCAAACGATCCGGACATCGTGGAGGAGAATGCTGCATTTGCTTAAACCAATGGCAGTATGGACCTTTTTGTCGTGGATGGCCGGGGTACTCATACTGGCACCTGTTACCACTTTTGTGCTCTCAAAAACGGTGTTTCCCGGAGATATAAAAGTAATCGGCAATGTCCAGATTCTTGACTGGCTCACAACCCTTCCGGGATTTTTTTACCTGGGTTTCACCATTTTAATTTCAACGTGTGTGATGGTTTTCCGGTTTACCGGTTTGTTTTTAATTGTTAAACAGGATGTAGATGGCATCGAACCGGGATTCAAACATGTTTTACAAGGTATTTTGCCACAAATAAAGAGGCTTTTCCAATTCAGTTTTTCCGTTACTGTTGTCATCCTGTTGGCACTTTCAATACTCACAGCCGGATTGGTATTGATCTATTCATTCTTCTTGTCTGATTATGACATCCATTTTTATCTCGAACAACAGCCTGCTGAATGGTTCACAGCCCTCATAGCTGCTATTGGCTGGACGGTAATCTGGATATCTGTATTCGGAGTACTGGCTTTGAGAAGCTCACTGGCTTTGCCTGCCTATGCTGACGGCCATAACACCTTCTTTAAATCTGTGAAATGCTCCTGGCAACTATCAAAGAAGAAGATTAACGTTTTATTCAGGCACATGCTTGTAATATCGATATTGTATTTACTGGCCACGTTCATTCCCGAATTCCTTCTTTTTCAGTTTTTTAAAAGCCTGACTGGGCCTATTTCAAACTGGTTTTCGTCACTTTACCCGTTACTCACCACTATCGGATTGTATCTGTTGATGTCACAGGCTATCAGCGCCGTTACAGGTTTCACCTCTTTTTCGTTTATTTCCACCATACTTACTAAATTTTACTTTGAACGCACAGCTCTGAATAAAGAAGCTGCATCCCCACCGGAATTTTCGGCAATTTCCGACAAATTCAGTAAAACGATTTCCGTTTGGCTAAATCCTGTCCGATCTGCTTTTGTCTTATTCTTCATTTTACTTATAAGTTATTCATTGAGCCTGGGATTTATAGGAAATATGCCCGATTTGTCAGATATAAAAATAATTGCTCACAGGGCCGGGCCGGATGTAGCTCCTGAAAATACAATTGAAGCACTGGAAGCATCAATCCGGAGGGGTGTGGAAATGGCGGAAATTGATATTCAGCAAACGGCTGACGAGGTTTTTGTGGTTGTACACGATGCCGATTTGAAAAGGGTTGCCGGCAGGCCAGTGGTTGTGTCAGAAGTCAATTATGCGGATTTGGAAAATATAATTCAAGGGCAATACGATGGTGAAAATCGAGACCTTCGAAAGGTAGCCACACTTGAGGAATTTCTGGAACGGTCGAAGGAGAGGGTAAACTTGCTGATCGAAATTAAAAACTTTGGCCTTTCGGAAAATTTTGAATGGCAATTAACAGATCTTATCAAAAAATACGAAATGTCGGGACAGGTAATGATTATGTCTCAGGACATCAATTTAGTAAATCGAATCAGGAAGGTTGCAGGAGATATTCCGGCCGGTTATACTTCAGCTGTCCGATTTGGTGATTTGAATAGTTTACCTGTACATTTCCTGGCAATCCGCTACCAGGCTTTGTCTACACGGGCTGTAAACAGGTTTAAAGAAAATGGCAGGGTTGTGTATGCATGGACAGTTAATTCGCCCGATAATATTGCGGATGTAGTTGAAATGGGAATTGACGGAATAATTACCGATTATCCGGAGCGGGCAAAACAGGTATTGGAAGAACTGGAACAGATGTCGGCTGCCGAAAGACTACTGCTTCAGTTTCATCATTTCCTCTTGGAAAAGGAAGAATAAATGAACGGTAACCGGCATAACAACAAAAGAGCTTCAAAAAAGCAAATATTCGGTTGGGCAATGTTCGATTTTGCCAATCAATCGTATACGTTGCTAATTATTACCGTAATTTTCCCGGTTCTTTTTACAACTGTTATTGTTGGAGATGCTGAAAACAATTACAGATTGGGCAATTTATTGTGGAGCGTGGCACTGGCTGTAAGTTATTTTCTTGTTGTGCTTACCGGGCCGGTTTTCGGAGCCATCATGGATTATACCGCTCTCAAAAAAAGATTTTTGTTTTACAGTTACATCCTCACTGTGATCAGTACCACGCTTCTCTATTTCGTGGAACCCGGCCTGATCGTATTGGGCGTTGTTCTGATCATTATTTCAAATTTTGGATATTCAATCGGCGAAAATTTTATTGCAGCGTTCCTGCCAAGCCTTGGGCCACCCAAAGATTATGGAAAAATTTCAGGATTCGGCTGGGCACTCGGTTATGCAGGCGGTTTATTCTCGGCCGGATTTGTGATTGCTTTCCTGGGTGATGCTACGGCTGAAAATTTTGACAGAATCCGGTGGGTCGGCCCGTTTGCAGCTCTTTTCTTTCTGCTGGCAGCCATTCCCACTTTTATGTGGTTAAAAGAACCGGGAGTTCGAAAGAAAATGCCTGGAAATGAGACATTTGTTTCTATAGGATTTCACCGTTTGGGACGTACCATGCGCGAGATCGGCAGGTACAGGGACCTCATGATTTTCCTTATCTCAGTGTTTTTTGCCATGGCCGGTATCTATATTGTAATTTCATTTGCTTTTATTTACGGCGACCAGGTTGTGAACTGGGATGAAGAGGTACGGGTGATCATGTTCATTGTGGTACAGATAACCGCGGCGGCAGGTGCTTTTATTTTTGGCTACCTGCAAGATAGAATCGGGGCAAAACATACCTATAACCTCACCCTTCTTCTCTGGTTTTTTGCGGTAATCGGTATCTGGGCTGTCACCGGTCTCACGGAATGGCTTAATCATGCATTTAATACGAAATTTGAAGCTCAATATGTATTCCTTTATATCGGGATTTTAGCCGGTTTAAGCCTGGGAGCAAGCCAGTCGGCAAGCAGGGCCCTGGTCGGAATATTTACCCCTGAAGAAAAAGCCGCAGAGTTTTTTGGTTTCTGGGGACTATCAAATAAGATTGCCGGAGTCTTTGGCATCATTGGGCTTGGGCTGTTGCAAACAGAATTCGGTTTGCAGCAATCCATTCTTTTTTGTGCTGCCTTGTTTCTTATTGCAGTTGTTGTTTGTTTATTTGTAAATGAAAAAAGAGGGGAAAGCGTGGCCGACAGCTATTTTGAGGTAGAAAAAGAGGGATAAATCCGGTTTTTTTAAAAAAAATTGAAGATTACTCATGCATTTACAGTTTAGAATGTTAAATTAGGCGATTATAAAACGAAGATGATACATTCTTTCGTAAATAACGGGTGATAAAAATATCACTGGAAATATTAATTAAATGGAGATTATAAATGAGCAGAATCGATCAGGTTAAAGAACTAATGACCGGCCTTGAAGAAGACATGGACAAGTTTTATAACAAAGGCAATAAAGCCGCTGGTACACGTGCGAGAAAACAACTACAGGATTTGAAAAAACTGGCACAAGAGATCAGGCTGGAAATCCAGGATGAAAAAAATAAAATGTGATGTCTTAAAATTAAGACAACTAAAAGCCACCGTGGGTGGCTTTTTTTATTTCCAGGAACGATATCACCGGGTTTGTAATTAACGTAGAACATTGAAAAACAATAATTAGACCCGAATTATTTTGATTATCATATCTCTATTAATTGCATTTTCTTGCCTTGTAGGAATTTGCACCATATGTACAAATAGAATTATTTCAAATTTTGAAAATTTCGAAGAAAAAAGAAGAAAAAAACTTGCTTACAGATCAAATGAAGAATTTGTGAATTACAAGTGTAATGCCGGCTGAGTTATTGGCATCCTATTTTCACTTTTACTTTCGATACAACTTTGGATCAACGTAAGAATTTAATAGTGCTTGTATTATCGTATGAACTCGTTCGTCAAAGACCAGTCAAATATCGATTATTTACTTCCCACACCCTTAGTACAAAAGTTAAATCAACACCGGTCTCTTTGAACCTGTTTTTCAAAAAATAGCCGCAAAGGGGTTATGTTTGCTCTCGCAATTCTTCTATATTTACCTGCGAATGTAACTCCATGAATAAATGAAAAAAACCCCATCTAAACGACTGACGCCGCGCGCTATACGTGCGTGGCAGTGGGCGGCGGCAGGTGGCAACTTGTTTGTACTCGGATTTCCCGTACTATACTTTATTTTTTTGGGATACCAGGATCATCATCTTTGGTTTCTTATAGCTATTTCAATTATTTCCGTGGGCTATTATATTGCAGGAATCGCTATTATTCCGTATTTGCGATGGCGTTATTGGCGTTACGAAATCGACGTGCATGAAATTGACCTGATGCGGGGAGTACTGATACGCAGAAGGACACTTATTCCGCTTAGCAGGGTTCAGCATGTGGATACCAGCCAGGGCCCTATACTGCGCTGGTACAAACTTGCTTCCGTCAATATATCAACTGCGGCAACAACCCACGAAATATCTGCATTGGATGAGATGATTGCGGATGAAGTGAGAAATACCATATCGACCTACGCAAGACTGGCAGAAGAGGATGTCTGATTTTAAAAGGCAACATGTGATTGCGGCTGTTGCCAGGGCACTTGCCCTGATCAGGGGAAATATCGTGGCAATACTGGTATTGCTTTTCGTGGGATCTCGTGGTGAATCTTCCGTTATTTGGTGGATAGGTGGTGGTTTCGTAACACTCCTCGTTTTGGGATTTATGAGCTGGTGGAGGTTCCGGTATAAAGTTGAAGACGGCCAGCTTCACATAAAACGGGGACTGTTAGTCAGGCAAAACCTCTATCTCACACGCGACAGGGTGCAGGTTATCGACGTAACAGCGGGCATCTTGCAGCGGATGTTCGGCCTTGTAAAGATTGAAATCAAAACGGCTGCCTCGAGTTCACGTGAAGCTACCATAGATGCGGTTACCCGTGAAGAAGCCGATGAAATCAGTGAAATGCTGAAAAAAGAAAACGGAAAGCCCGAGGCTACTGATGAGAGTTTAGAGAATATTGCCCAAAAAGACCTCAAAAAGAAATACTACCTGCCCGGTAAGGATTTGCTGATAGCGGCATCAACCTCAGGCAGTTTTGGTATTGCACTTTCAGTTGTAGGTACGGTTTTTTCACAGATTGAACCGCTTCTCAGTGAAAATGAGATGTATGAATGGATTACATCCGTCATCCCGTCGCAAACCGATACTGCGTTTATTTTATCACTCATTATTGCACTCGTTGTGTTTGCATGGCTGATGTCATTTTTTGGCACCCTGTTTACGTACGGCGATTTTCAGCTCACTGTTCGGGAGGATCAAATAGTAATCACAAGGGGAATATTCGAAAAAAAACGTATCACCATTCCATTTAACAGGATTCAATCGATATGGATCAATGAAGGTGTATTCCGCCAGCCATTCGGGTATTGTTCGGTTCATCTTGAGAGTGCCGGTTATGGCGATGAACGGGGCAGTGGCTCGATCGTTCTCTTTCCCCTTATAAAAAAATCGAGGCTGAACTGGTTCCTCGAACAGGTGGTGCCCGAATACCAAAAAACAGCTCCTGCCATTCGCCCTCCCATAAGGGCATTGGGAAGATATATTTTCAGAAGCGTGGTTGTGGCTGTTCCCGTAATTGCCGGGTTACAGTTTCTTTTTGATGCATCGTCCTGGATCTGGATGCTAATGCTTTTTGCCGGATTTTGGGGATGGCTTCGATATCAGGATGCCGCTATCGGGTGGGATCATCAATTTGTTATGATCAGCAACAGATTCATCTCAAAAAGTACAGCATTTGTTAAGAAAAAACGGTCACAGGATCTTGATTTAAGACAGAGCCGGATACAAGAGATCCGAGACCTTATAACCGTGAAAATACACGTGGCCTCGGGAGATCACGGCCGCTCATTTCACATAAGCGACCTGGATGGGGATATTTCAGAATATCTCGAAAAATGGATCCGGAAAAACCAGGACAGTATGTCTGAAGAGGTTAGTCCTCAAAGCGGTGTTGTGATTCCCTCGTGGAATTTATCCCTCAACGGTTCTTGAAAAATATTCAACGGCGTTTTCTATATCCGATACCCTGACCGGTTTACTCAGAAAATATGAATTATCGGTGAGTTTGGCATTTTCCAGTATCCGGCTGTTCGAAATCCCTGTAATGTAGATGACCGGGCTTCTTGTATGATTCCGGATGATTTCCATAACCTCCACCCCGTTAAAATCATCGGCAAGTGAAATATCCATAAAAATAATGTCCGGGTTATCCCTCAGAATCGTATCTACGGCATCGCGGCCGAATTTTGAGGTAGAAATTACCTCAAGGTCTATTGATGCAGCCATCTTTTTCAAAATGAGTGTAAGAAGCTGATCATCTTCTACAATGATTACCTTTTTTTTCATAGTCCCCAAAAAGTTGCGTTATTAAAAAAATCACTCCCAAACGCGAAACCCAAGCATAAATGAGCATCACTCCTGAATGCTCGTTTCAAAACTAATCAATATGGAATAACTGTTTTATTAATCTTTTCTATTATTAACATTTTTTTAATGATTTGGAAATTCCGTAACGGTTTTTACAGATTACTCAATCACCATCTTGTTTTTAGGAATGAGCAAGGATTCAGGAATAGATGAATTGATTTCATTTTTGAGTGCTTCTATCATGTTCTCTTTTAAATATTTTCGGCTGAATGCGAGCCTTATTTTGCGGGAAGGTGTCGGGGTTTCAAATTCCCGTATTGTTTTCTCCTTTTGATCATCATTCATATTTTGAATGGCAAGCCAAGGCAAAAGTGTCATGCCTAAATCCTGTTCAACGAGCTTCTTAAGCGTTTCAAGATTCCCGCTTTCAAACCGGATAGGCATTGGCTTATCCGCATTTTCGGCTTCCTTGCAAATTTTCACTGCCTGATCCCTGAAACAGTGGCCTTCATCCAAAAGCCATAAATCCGACCTGTGCAGATCATCCAGCGAAAGTTTTTTCCTGGATAAAAGAGGATGACTGGCCGACAAGTAACCCACAAAGGGTTCAGTGAAAAGATCTTCGGTATATATCTGCTTTTCCTCCACAGGCGTGGCTATGACTCCCACATCAATAGAATCGTTCGACAAACCATTCAGGATTTCTTTGGTCAGGGCTTCTTCAAAAATGATTTCAATTTGAGGATATTTCCCTATAAAATCGTGAAGAAACATCGGTACAAGGTAAGGAGCAATGGTTGGAATTACGCCGATTCGAAATGTGCCGCGAAGCTCATCCCCATGATTATTGGCAAGATCCTGAATGGTTTTTGCATCCCTTAAAATAATTTTTGCCTTTTCAACAATAATCTCTCCTATAGCTGTCGGTATCACAGGTGTTTTGGAGCGGTCAAATAAAATAACGCCGAGTTCATCCTCAAGTTTATGAATCTGCATACTCAGGGTCGGCTGGGTCACATAACTTTTTTCTGCAGCAGTTGCAAAATGGCGGTACTTTTCAACCGCAACAATATAAGATAGTTGAGTGAGTGTCATTTTCAGGTTCAGTAAATTTATTTTTAGCTTATGGTAAATTATTTCAATTGCCTGATATCATTTATTAGATATAAAGCCGTATAAGTCATCGGATGAGTTTTTTAGAAATACGATCATAATTGGGTTAATTGAGATGTTTTCCGGTTAACTCATCCGATGACTAATTTCCTGCATCTTTTCAGGCCGGCTTCTTATCTATTGTATGACATTAGATAATACAGATTTCAAACCAAGATTTAAAAACAGATGAAAGAAAAACATTTTTTAATCTCAGGAAGAGTACAGGGTGTTGGCTTCAGGCATTTTACAACGGTAAAAGCAAGAAATCTCGGCTTGAAAGGCTGGGTTAAAAATTTACCCGACGGCAGGGTTGAAGCAGTGATACAGGGAGACCCCGGAAATATTGATAAAATGGCTGAAATACTCAGGCAAGGGCCGCCCTCGGCAAGAGTTCGGGATATAGAACCGGGCCAGCTAAAGAATCCGGAAAAGATACACGATACATTTTTTGTAAAGCGGTGAAAAGAATATTTATTGCCATAGATTTGCCTACTGAAGTGAAAGAAGCTCTCTACTCTCTTAGAACTAACAAGCCGGGAGTACGATGGGTGGGGAAAGATCAAATGCATATTACCCTTCTATATCTCGGAAAAATCCGTGAGACAATCATAGATGACGTTGTGCAGAGACTGAATAAAATAACCCAACAACCGTTTGAATTCCGGATAAGCGGCACCGGATGTTTTCCCGATAAAAAACGACCGAAAGTGATTTACGCTGCCGTGAGTGAAAAAACCGGGTTGATGAAGCTGCGGGAAAAGGTAGAGCAAGAGGTCGGACAATTTAGGGAAAAATCGGATAACCGGGCGTATGTTCCGCACATTACGCTGGCCAGGATTAAAAGGAGAAAGGGAAAGTTCAATCCGGAAGAAATACTTTCGGAAAAGAATGAACCGCTGAATGTTTCGATTGATTCTTTTTATCTTTATGAAAGCCTCTTATCAAAGGATGGCGCGACATATAAAAAACTGAACCGGTTTAACCTGGTAAAATAGCATGGAAATAACAATGGCGGTAATCAAATATTCTGCTCAAATCCTGTTGGTTTTTGGGATTGGATATTTACTGATTGTAACCGCTGCTTTCGTATTCCAGGACAAGCTCACTTTCATACCTGCCCAAGAGCATATTGCCACACCTGCTTCAGTCAGCCTTGAATTTGAAGATCACTTTTATACTACTTCCGATGGTATAAAATTACACTCTTGGTACATTGCCAATCCGGAATCAGAATTTGTTTTACAGATGTCACACGGAAATGCCGGGAATATAAGCGGGCGGGCCGGCCTGGCGGCAATGCTTCATGAGGCAGGATTTTCCGTATTTATGTATGATTACCGCGGATACGGCAAAAGCGAAGGCTCACCCGGTGAAGAAGGTGTGTATAAGGATGCAACAGCATCTTATCAATACATGATCAATGAGTTGGATATAAAGCCTGAAAATATCATTCAATTCGGGCGGTCGCTTGGCGGGGCTGTGGCTGCATATATGGCAACAAAGGAGCCTGCGGCAGGGCTGATTCTCGATTCTTCTTTCACAAGCCTGAAAGAATTGGTTAAAGAAGTTTATCCCTACCTGCCGGCTTTTCTCGCACGTTATGAATTTAAAACCAAAGAGTATCTTGCGGATATAGAAAAAATGCCGGTTTTAATTCTTCACAGTTCCGATGACAATCTTATCGGGATACATCACGGAAAAAAATTGCTTGAGGCGGCCGGCACTTCCGGCATCTTTGTGGAGCTGAATGGCGGACATAATGATGCTTTCCTGGTTTCCGAGGATAAATATATCAATGCTTTAAAGTCATTCAGGGAGGAAGTTGAGACAAAACGATAATATACAGCAAGTATCATGATGTTGAGGGGATTTAAAATTGTTCTTTTAGCCGCAAGTGTCCAAATCTTTTGGGGAAGTAGTTTATTTGCCCAGATGCCATATATTTTGCCCGATCCAAATCCTCCTGATATTGTTCAGACCACCTACTTTGAAATTTGGGGCAACAGCGGTGGGTATACCGTAAACTATGATGCCATGATAAATTACTCCGCAGGAGTAAGAGCCGGCCTTTTTGCTTATCCGGACAGGGATTTTGATACATTTGCTTCAAGTGGCTTTGTTTTAATGGGTAACTTCTTTTATGGTAATGAAGTTCATAAGCTTGAGCTTGGCGGCGGCGGTTTTTTTGATTTCAGGCCTGACCGGCGCGGGACCGAATTGATGGCCACTACCACTACGGGCTATCGGATTGATCCCCGAGATAAAGACCTGGTATTCAGGATCGGATTTACTCCCGCATTCAATGGGAAAGAGTTCAGGGTTCAGTTCGGATTAAGTATCGGTTATCGACTGGATTGGAACGACGAATCATAATTCCTGCCACAGTTAAACCTTAGTCTGTAAGCATAATAAAAATAAATCTAAATCACACCATAAGGTTTTTTACACTCCAACATGTGGACTCTAAACAGTACTATTCCATTACAATACGGAGGTACGTTATTACTGACAGTCTCCACCATTGCGGACAGTGACAAGGAAATGTATGAAAATTCAATATCGCCGGATGTTTTACTTGGAGAATATTCCGGAATTAATTAATCTATTCAGAATAATAGTAAACGATTTAATCGTTGATTATTTTTGCTTTAATACTAAATATAATTTGACCAAGATGAATAAATACAATTCATTCTCGTTATAATTGAGACATGGCCCGCTACCTGCGGTCCCGAATAAAATCTCCCGCAGATCGCGCAAATTATGCTGGATAAATCTAAGAAGTTTGAAGAAGTCGAACAAAAAACATTAATAAATTTGAATAACATATGACTCTTTTAAGCAGAGAGACATCACTCATATTAGGTGCCCTTCTTTTGGTCCCGTCTCTGGTAAATGCCCAATCCGGATATAATGCCCAATCGGACAGTTTATCAGCAGATTCTTTAAATGGAGTAACTGATATTTTTGTCGACATACCTGATGACTCTGATATTTTATTGGAGATGCCTGTGTTTAACCCGGACAGTAATGCCGCCTTTCTGATGTATGAACCAAATGAAAATATCGTTTATAATATGCCTGTTTTTGGGCTTAAGGATTCGTTGAAGGTAAAATCACAAAATTTTAGTCTGAACCGTAATTTAACTGAACCGAAATAATATACACCATATAAAAGCATGCCCGGCGGTTTTGAAAAATATCTGAAAGAAAAAGTACTTGTTCAGCCGCGGCATTTGTCTTCACTGATGGAACATGTTCATACCAGGAAGCTTAGAAAAAATGAGTTTCTTTTGACGGAAGGCCAGACATGCAAGCATGCCTTTTTTGTGGAAGAAGGCCTGTTGAGGTTCTATACAATTGATGAGAATGGGAAGGAGCACCTGGTTCAGTTTGTCCCTGAAGACTGGTTTATAAGTGACAGAAGCAGTATCTATTTTAATGAGCCATCCGGTTTTTATATCGATTCGATTGAAGAAAGTACAGTTGCGATACTCGGCCGGGATTTTTACGACCACGCTCTTTCGCTCAGTCCCGAATTCAGAAGCTACAATGAATACCTTCTTCAAAATCACATCAGACAAATGCAGAACCGGATCAATCTATTACTTGGAGCTTCTGCAGAAAAACGCTACACAGAATTTTTGAAGCTCTATCCGGATATTGTGTCAAGGGTTCCGCAATGGATGATTGCCTCCTATCTTGGCATCACACCGGAGAGCCTGAGCCGTGTCAGGAAAAACCTTGCCCGGTAATATTTTTAAAAAAGATTTCTTTATTTATTAGCATAGATCAATGATTTATACCGAAAATTATTTGATTGTATAAAGAACCAAACAATCATAAAAAATATATGATGAAAAATACAATTAAACAGGCATCTAGTTCGGAAAATCAAATAATATCTATTTACAAACCACTCCATCACTGCCTTCCACGTAGAGAATAATAGTTGAGATTAAAAAATTGTATATTTTTGTCACAAACACGAAAATAAATCCCATCCTGATTTTTAATTTCAAAATTTGAATTACAGTATTAAACCATGAAAAGATATCTTACACTATTTATAATTTTTATTTTTGCAGCTTGTTCTAATGAACAGCCAAAAGAGGAAATGACTGCTGACTATCCGAATGCGAACTTGCTGGTAAACGCAACAGAGCTGGCGGATATGCTGGATTCCCCCAACCTTTTAATTATCGACACACGTTCAATGCCTGCCGGAGAATTTATACCCGGAGCCGTTCATTTTAATTCAATCCCGGAACTTGCAGATCCCGAACATCCGGTTCAGAACTTCCTGATTGGCCCGGATACTTTCCAGGAAAAGATGCGAAATCTTGGAGTTGATAATGAAGATCAAATTGTAATCTATGACGGAGGCAATTCGCTGAGTGCCGCCCGGCTCTTTTATGCCCTGGAATATTACGGCTTTCCCAATGCGTCGATCCTGAACGGTGGCCTGGCAGGATGGAAAGCTGAAGAGCTCGACGTTTCGGATTCCCCTGCCGAACCTTCAGCGGGCAGTTTCGAGGTTAATGTCCGTGAAGCCAGGTTCTGTGACTTTGATTATGTAACGGCTGCTGCCGATGATCCGGATAAGGTTATTTTTGATGTCCGATCCGCTGCAGAATATAACGGTGAGGATGTAAGGGCTGAACGAGGCGGACACATCCCGAATGCGGCTAACCTGGAGTGGAATAATGTCCTGGAAAAAGCGGGTGTTTCCTACTTTCTCCCGGCCGGTGAAATTCAGGCGAAGTATGACAGCCTCGGCATTACCCGCGATAAAGAGGTGATTCCACACTGTCAAACCAATGTCCGGGGATCTCATGCCTATTTTACCCTGCGGCTGATGGGATATGATTCCGTACGCCCATACGAAGCCTCCTGGGCCGAATATGGAAACCGGGATGATGCAGAGGTTGTGAACTGATAAAGGTAAAATACAAAAGAAGGTATCAAAATGAGTGTATCTGTATTTTGGAGAACGGTTATTTGCGGATTGATTGCCACTTTCGTCATGACCATGATCGCTTTTTTGCAAAGCGGAATCGGCCTGCCCGCAATCGACCTCGGACACATTTTGAAGGAAAGCTTTAACCATGTTCATGGCGGAGAGCCCTACTCCCTGGTTTGGGGAAATGCCGCCTATAACGCCGGGGGAATTATGATGGCTTTGGTCTGGGTCAGTTTTTTGCAAACCCGCTTTCCGGGAAAGTGGTTGATTCAGGGAGTTTCGTTGGGTATCCTGATATCTGTTGTAATGGGATTGGTGGTTTCACCGCTGGTTTCGAGTGCAGCGGGTGAGTCGTTCGGCCTGTTTTATACCGATACCTGGGCACCGGGACTTATTATTTTGGCCGGATTGGTGATGCACCTGGGTTATGGGCTTACACTCACACTTTCACTCAAAGTGGCCGGAGTGCACGGAGTTGATTGAATACGTTGTGGCTTTGGATTTTCTCCTGCCGTGTACCCGCTGTGACCGTTGTGGTTACCTGGCACTTATTCTGAACCAAGCTTGTTTTCGCCACGAAGGTTTGCTATTGATAAAAATCGGCTTTTACTTGTAGAAATACTCTCGCCTGTGTCCCCTGCGTGAAACAGAAAGCATAATCTGCATCAACGTCGCCATTCCCTTCAAATGCAAAGGAATCATCCAAAAAACAATTCAACAGTTCTACGATTCAACAGTTCTACGCTTTTTGCTTTGCATACTGCCTGCTTTCTACTGCCAATTGCGTACAAGATGTACGGCTTTTTCGATTTCATCTTTGAAAAAGTGATCGGCTGAAGAATGCCTGATTACATTTCTTACTTTTTGATGGGCCTCATGGACACTTTTACCCGGCTTAAGAGGTTTTCTGAAATCGAGAGCCTGGGCTGCCGTAAAAAGTTCGATTGCAAGAACCTGCAACGTGTTTTCAAATACTTTGAGCAGATGCAGTGCACCGATGCTTCCCATGCTTACATGGTCTTCCTGGCCGAGGCTGGTCGGGATTGAATCGACCGAAGCGGGATGACACAATACCTTGTTTTCCGAAACCAGGGCAGCTGCCGTATACTGCGGAATCATAAAACCCGAATTGATTCCCGTTTCTTCCATCAGCAGTTTCGGCAGGCCGTCATGTCCTCCCAGCAACAAGTAGGTTCGCCGTTCAGAAATGGAAGCCAGCTCGGCAAGGGCAATTTTTGCATAATCAATTGCAAGCGCAAGCGGCTGCCCATGGAAATTACCGCCACTGATGATTTCACCTTCCCCGAAAACAAGGGGATTGTCGGTAACCGAATTGAGTTCCGTTTCAAAAACAGAGATACAATGATCCAAGGCATCCCGGGAGGCACCGTGAACCTGCGGTACACATCGCAAACAATAAGGATCCTGAACTTTCCCGCAATTTCTGTGAGATTCCAGGATTTCACTCTCCCGAAGGTAATGCCGTACATTCCGGGCTACTTTTATCTGCCCGGGATGAGGCCGCACCTTCTGAATATTTTTATGAAAAGGTTTGATGCTGCCCTGCAGGGCTTCAAGGCTCATTGCCGCGATCAGGTCGGACGTCTCAAGAAGTTTAAGGCTTTTGTTGAGCACATAGGCACCATAACCCGTCATCTGCTGGGTTCCATTGATCAGTGAAAGCCCGTCTTTGGGCTGAAGGTTGATCGGCTTCAAAGAATGTTCATTCAAAACTTTTTCGGCCGGCATCTCTCTATTACCGTCTTTATCCCAAAATAAGCCGAGGCCAATCAAAGGCAGCGACATATGTGCAAGTGGCGCAAGATCGCCGGACGCCCCGACACTGCCTTTTTCGGGGATGACCGGGATCATATCGTGATCGGCAAACCACATGAGCCGGTCAAAGGTCTCTTTTGAGATTCCCGAAAAGCCCAATCCGAGAGAATGAATTTTCAGTTTCATCATGAGACGGCTGATTTCTAACGGAACCGGATCACCGGTACCCACAGCATGCGACAACAGCAGGTTTCGCTGAAGCTGCCGAAGTTCAGGCAGTTCAACTCTGCTTGTTGCCAGCGCCCCGAACCCGGTATTGATGCCATAATAGGCATTGCCGTCATGCAGTGCCTTTTCTACGGATTGCCTTGCATTCAATAACTTCTCCGGATTTTTTTTGAGCTTTTCCAGGCTCTGATCCAGGTCATCGTGTAAATTTTTTATTGTGATTTTCAATTTTTTAATGAATTATAGTTTTAAAATATGCGGATTCAAGCGGAACATCACCCATGCCCATCCATTGAAAGAGGAGGCATTGCTGTTTCTTTTCACTCTTTCCATGGTATCGGTCTGAATCATTTGAGAATATCCGATAAAAAGGGTGGCAGCCTGTTCGGGCCTGAAAGTTAACAACAAATCAATTTCCGTCCCCATATAACGGCTCATTGAATTTCCTGCCACATTAAAAACTTCCGTATCAGACAAAAACTGGTGCAGGTTGATATCAAAAGCCATCTTCTCCGTGAAATTCCACTTTGCTTTTTGGTAGAAATTTATGAGCCCCACGTCATACGGATTTCCCGGCTGACTGAAGGGATTTCCGACGTTGAAAAAATCCATATAGCCGTAAAATTTATGATTGGTTCCATAGAGCGGGTTGAATGATTTGTTTTTGTCAGAGTCTATATCCGTACCCGAAAGCCAGTCGATACCGGCTGTTAATTCACTTTTTCCCCGGAAATATGTTACTTCGGAATTGAAAAGAAAAGCACTCACATCAGCCTGCAGAGGATCCACGCCAAACTGGTAGAAAAATTCTCCCCTGTAGGTAAAGTCGCCAAAATTGTAAAATCCGTTCAGACCGGTGGTTTGCCTGAATGAGACGGTGCTGTCTGCCTGCACCTGGCGGCCATCGTTATGGAACAAAAAGCTGTATCCCCACTTATCCATTGTCCGGTTGATCCACACATATTGCATGGTTTTGTTGTTGCCCTCAAGCTCGAAAAACGTGTCCGTCAGGCGGGTGGGCTCAAAATCAACCGATTGATTAAAAGTAACACCTGCATGTGCCGTGAGGTTAGATTCCGGTTTTAAAAACCGAACCAGAAGGGCATCGTGGCTGCGCCCCTGCTGAGCCCAGTCGAGAGTTCCGAGAAAGCGGTCGTTGTCGTAGGCAATTTCCTGTCTGCCGAATTTCAAGGACCACTGCTTGTCAAGGTTATAAGATACCCAGGCTTCAAACACATTCGTAAGGGCATCATCCTCTTTGAAAATCTGGTTCAGGTTACCCCATACCCTCACATCCTGTACTGACAGGCGGACCCCGTATTTTCCTGTTTCATAACCGAGGTTGAGCCTGCTTCTCTGTTCAACAAAAGCGGCAGGGTCTTCCGATTTTTCAATGGGCCTTTTAAAGCCGTTTCTCAACTCAAAACGCGGACGCATTTCCACTCCAACGGTAAAAGTTGTATCTGCCTGTTGGGCGGGGGCTTCTAAAGATAGTAGTGTAAAAATTAAAATCAGGATTCCGGTTAGCTGTTTTTTCATGAAAATTGTTTTTGTTTTATAGTCAAAGCAAAACTAAAATAAAAGATAACGATTTTCACCTTCCCGCCTACACTAAGGCTTCATCGGGGGGGGTTAAATAAAATTTACAGGGAATTTTTTGATTTCGGCTGCGTTAAATTCACCTGCACAATCCGGTTAAAAACCGTTATCTTGAATCTAATTTATAAAACGTTTTAGTTTAGATCGAAATGAGTTCAAAAGGAAGAGTATTGGTGGCCATGAGCGGAGGAGTTGATTCTTCGGTTGCGGCCGTTATGCTCAAAGAAGAGGGATATGATGTCATTGGCATCACCATGAAAACATGGGATTACCACCGGAGCGGGGGTGATACAAACAAGGAGACCGGCTGCTGTACCGTAGAATCAATGAATGATGCCCGGCATATCGCAGTAAACCATGGCTTTAAACATTTTATTGTCGATATACGTGACGAATTCGGCGACTGGGTGATCGACCGTTTTATAGAAGATTATACACACGGCAGAACTCCCAATCCATGTGTCCTCTGCAATACGCATATCAAGTGGGCGGCCCTTTTGAGGCGTGCCGATAACCTGGGGTGTGATTTTATTGCGACCGGCCATTATGCCAATGTAAGGGAAGAAAACGGAAGATATGTGATTTCGAAAGGGCGTGATCACAATAAAGATCAATCCTATGCCCTGTGGGGTGTAAGGCAGGAGCATCTTGCACGGACAATCTTTCCACTTGGTAATTACCGTAAAACGGAAATAAGGCAATTTGCCGAAGATTACGGCCTGCTGAATGTAGCCAATAAACCCGATTCGTATGAAATCTGCTTTATACCCGATAATGATTATCACCGGTTTCTGAATGACAAGGTTGACGGGCTTGAAGGCCGGGTTAAAGACGGCAATTTTATTGACAAGGAAGGAAATGTTGTAGGAAAACACAAAGGCTTTCCATACTACACCATCGGACAGCGGCGCGGGCTCGATTTGCCAATGGGTTACCCGGTTTACGTAACCGATATAAATGCAGAAACGAATGAAATTACCATTGGCACAAAAGACGAACTGATCAGTACAACCTGCCGGGCCAAAGAAATAAATCTTGTCAAATACGCCCGGATACCGGGCAGCGAGATGGAAATTACCGGTAAGATCAGGTATAATGATCCCGGTGCTGCAGGCGTCATTCGTCAGCTTGATGAAGGCCGGATCGAGGTTCATTTTCCTGCCGGACGGGATGCCATCACACCCGGACAGGCAGTGGTATGCTATGAAGGCAATGACGTAGTTGCCGGAGGCTGGATCCACAAGGTCAATGTGGAGATGGAAGAAATAAAAGAAGTTACGGCCTGAAACCTGAACCTTTCTTTTTCGTTTACACTCTGTACATCTCATTTAATCTAAAAAATATGAAACACAGATTTATATTTATTCTTCCGGTTTTAATGTTTCTTTTGCCGGCTTCTCTTTTTGCCCAGTTTGAAGGCGCAATCAGTTTCAGGTTTGTAAACCTTGATAAACCGGCTGAAGAAAGCCGTTATGAACTTACGGCTTCCAAAAACCGGCTGTTTCTCCAATCTGAAAACCAGGTTCAGGTGATGCAGATGATGAATGCATCCGGACTTCTGGTGCGGAGTGATTTAGATGACTTTGTCCTTATTGATGACGAAAATCAAGCACTTACTTTAAAAAATTCTGATATCAACAGGATGATCTCCATGTTTGACGGTTCTGAAGATAAGACTTCAAAGTCGTTTGACTGGGAAAACAGGGTTACTGCAACCGGCAACAGACGTACTATCCAGGGATATGAAGCCGAAGAGATGCTTCTTAAATCAAACGACAATGAAACCATTTCGATCTGGCTTTCCGAAGAGATAAAATTAAACTGGGGAATTTTGATTGATTTCTGGAATACAACCGGAAAAAGCCTGACCGATGAAGAACTGCCGATAGAGCTTGTGATGAACAATAACAGTTTTCCGCTCCTGATTGAATTCAAAAAAAATGATCAGTTAAAGGCAAAGGCCGAGGTTTACCGAATTGATAGAGGCAGATTCAATCGTGATAAACTCGAAATACCGAAAAATGCCGAGGTTATCGGGTTATCCGACCTTATGATGAATATGTTCCGGAACCGTTAACGGAAGCTATGAAGGCGAAGAATTGTAGTATTCTCTTTATCTTCGTTCTGATTGCCGGTTGCACAGGAACCGAATCCCTCACTCCGTCTGAAACCATGCCGGTTAATACTGAAATGGTTCAGATAGGGCCGTTGATTTACTTTAATCCGGAAGAATCCGACTCAACAGTACAATCACTGATTGAAAGCTACAGGGATTCGCTTTTGGCTTTTACGGATAGAAAAGTAGCTACTGCTTCATCCGACCTCACTTTTGAAAAGCCTGCTTATTCCCTTGGTTATTTACTGGCAGATATCCTGCGCTTCCGTGCGTCCCGTGAATTGCGGGATTTTGTACACATAGGAATCACAGACGAGCGATCGTATCAAACCTATCTCAAACAGGGCACGATAACCATCGGTGATATGTATCAGCTATTACCCTACGACAACCACCTTACTGTTTTATCAATGTGCGGCAAGGATATCATAGCGTTGATGGAAGAAATTGCCGCCATGGGCGGAGCACCTGTCAGCGGTATCAGGATGAGTATATCGGATGGTGCAGCGAAAGGAGTACTTGTGAATGCGGAAGTGGTAGATTCATCAAAAACATACCTGGTTGCAACAAACAGTTATCTTGCCAACGGGAACGGGCCGTTCAGGTCACTTCACAATTTTAAAGAGAGGAAAGATCTCAATCTTTTGGTAAGAAAGGCATTCATCGACTACTTCCAAAATCAGCAGAAGATTGAACCTGCAAATGATAAGAGAATCCGGGAATGATGAACAGATCTCAATTTTTGAAAATGGTATTTTCGATTGGAACAGGCAGTTTAATTCTGCCGGCAACAGTTACCGGCAAGAGTAAACCTGAAACGGATTCCGTTTTAACCATCCTTTATACCAACGATACCCATGCAAGAATTGATCCCATCCCAAAAAATGCCAACGAATTTGCCGGATTGGGCGGAATGGCCAAAAGGGCGGCGCTTATCGACCGGATTAAAAAAGCAACCCCGCACCTTTTACTGCTGGATGCAGGCGATGTTTTTCATGGTACTCCCTGGTTTAATGTTTACGGCGGTATCGTGGACTTTGAGCTAATGACCCGAATGAGTTATGATGCCTGTGCCGTTGGCAATCATGAATTTGATAAAGGCCTGGATTGGCTTGCAGAAGCCTCAGGTCATGCCGGGTTCCCTCTGCTCGCTGCGAACTATGCTGTCAGAAATACACCGCTTAACGATGTTGTCCGGAAATTTACAGTCATCGAACGAAATGGAATAAAGACGGGTATTTTTGGCCTTGGAATAAGGCTTGAGGGAGTCGTTAAAAAAGAACTGTTTGGCAATGTTCAGCACCGGGATCCGGTTATATGGGCTGACGGCATGGTAAACAGCCTCAGAAATTATCACCGCTGCGACTATATCATCTGTCTCAGTCACCTGGGATACAGTTACCCTGATAAACAGATTGATGACGTTAAACTTGCCTCAAAAGTGAATGGAATTGATTTGATTATCGGCGGACATACCCACACGTTTCTTGATCAGCCTGTAACTGTTCCAACCCCCGATGGAGGAGAAACAATCATAACACAGGCAGGGCACAGCGGGATACGTCTCGGCAGGATTGACCTGGAATTTTCAGAAGGCGGTCCCGTTGTAAAACGGGCGGTTCAATACGTATTAGGAGCAGAGAGATCTTTGCTTTAAAACTAAATAAATGCTTGTATCTTATAATTACTGCATTAAGGCTTATATCCCTGCTCAGTACCCTTTCATTCGTAAATGTTCGAACGTCATTTGCTTATAACAATTAATTAAAAGAACTACATTCATGCCCTGGTCTCTTAGAATGACACTCATAGTTGCCGGCCTTTTGCTGGTTTTTTTTCTCTACACAGGCTCAAGGCTATTCTGGGCATTTAAAATGCTGAATCCTGAAAATTCGTGGCTCTTCAAGTCGATTGTTATCGCGGCCGGGTTTCTTTTCTTGTTTTTCCCAATTGCAGGGCTTGTTCAATATTCGATTTACGGAATTTACAATCCGGATCTCTTCCCAAAATTCGTCATCTATCTGTTTTGGTACGGCTTTATATTTTCTGCGGTCATGGTTAGCTGGACTCTTTTTCTGGATTTATTCATGGTCACCGTTAAAAGAGGATTCAGCATCAATCCCCCTGAGCTGGACACTCTTTTTGCGTGGCTTATGGCTGCCATTTCAATTTTAGTGCTGTTATATACAGGTATTAAAACATCTATTGATACAAACAGAATTAAAATCAACAAAATTGAATACAGCCGGGATAAATCCGGCATCAGTTTTGAAGACCCCCTGAATATTATTCATATTTCCGATCTACAGGCAGACCGCTTTACGAATGCTGAAAAAGCCGCTGCATATATAAAGAAAGTAAATTCATTGAATCCCGATTTGGTCTTCTTTACGGGCGACCTTATTTATTCGGGAACAGCTTATGCACTTGAGGGGGCTGAAGCTCTTTCACAGATTAAATCGGAGTACGATATATATGCTGTAATCGGAGATCATGATTATTGGTCGGGAGAGGATATTATTGCTCAAGCTCTCCGGCAAAACGGCATTCATGTGCTGCAGAATAAGGAAAAAATTCTCAGCATTGGAAATCAAAAAATATCCATAACCGGAATTACAGAGATTTACAGTAAAAAATTGTTGAAGGATGAACTTCAGAATTTGTTTCATTCAGATGGGGAAGAAGCATTTTCCGTAGTTTTTTCTCACCAGGTAACAGACCGGGTTTTAGATATGGCAAAAGGAGAAAATGTTAACCTTTTGCTGGGAGGGCATACACACGGAGGTCAACTTCGGATTCCGTTTTTCTTTTATCCTCTGACAGCAGTTCGGACAGAAACAAAATATGTAAAAGGTCATAAGTGGTTTGACGATTTGCTTATGAATATAAACAGCGGTCTTGGCTATACACTTGCTCCTCTCAGGTATGGGGCTCCTGCTGAAATTACACTTATTACCCTTGATTAAGATTCGCGGATCAGTTTAATTGTTAATAGAAAAGTTTTTCAACGAATCCCAAAATTATGAAAACCACTTCAAACAATATGCTGATCAGGCTGGTTTTAAATTTGATTAAAGCAGGCTACTGGGTATTATTTGTATTGACGATAATCATGTTCGGGTCTCCATTTTTGACTTCGTACTTTTTTTCAGGCGGAACTTCGGAGATTCTTCCCTCTTTAAGAGATCCGGAATACATCATCATGAGTATCCGGGGATTTTTGCACTGTGCATCTTATCTTTTAGGAGCAGCAGTACTCTTTATCGTGCATGAAATCGGGGTAAGATACCTGCTGGAAATGCCCCAACCCACTCCGGAAAGTTAAAATCTTAACCAGGATTAACAGGATTTTTTTGATTGGCTGGATTGCCTGAATCCTGAAAATCCTGCCCCATCCCGTAAATCATGGTTAATCCTGCCCCATCCCGTAAAT
>CAYPZI010000032.1:0-26566 GCA_964415185.1 uncultured Balneolaceae bacterium
GCGTACAGCGGCCTGCGTAATACTTTTGGAGAAGTTCGCCATAACCTTTTTTCATATTTCCGGATTTTAAGTGCGGTTAATCGCTTCTTTTATTTAGACTGAATCTAATATTCACCAGAGTAGTAGCATAAATCCGGTTCTACCGAAGGTGGGAATCTGATTTTTTTTGAAAAAAAATTAAGGAGGGGTTCGTAAACCCTCCAAGGGTTTTGAACCCTTGGAGGGTTTACCTCGATTACGAAAGCTCGTATTCCGGCAGCTTTTCTTTTAAAAACCCGAGCGCCTTGCTGATATGATATTCAACGGCCCGCTGGCTGATATCCAGTTCACGGGCAATCTGCTTGTTGGTCATACCATCTTCCCGGCTCATCCGGAACACCTGCTGACACCGGCAGGGAAGTTCATCAACCAAGAGGCCTAATCTCTGCACAAGAAGAGAGTAGTCAACATCCTCTTTGGTGCATTGCGCGGATGTGCAAAAATCTCTCGAAAAACATTTCAGGTGTTTCTCTCTGTTCGATTTGTTTCTGTAGTACTCGGCTATCTTAAGTTTAGCCGCGCGAACCAGGTAATGCTCCATTGATGTATGTATGGAGAGTGATTCTCTTCGTTCCCAAACGGAGGTAAAAATCTCCTGCGTCATGTCCTGCGACAGCTCCACATTCCGGGTGTTGTTATAACAAACGGCATACACTTTTTCCCAGTAAGCATCGTAAACTGCTTTAAACTCTTTGAGGGTGCTCAGGCTAGAACTTCTGGTTACGCTGGTGAGTGACATGGATTACAACTAAAAAATAAACTTTCTTTTTAGAACTATTCTAAATAATGGAAAGAATATATAACTTAGACTAATTCTAAACAACTGCCGGCGTCAGATAATTAACCTGTTAAACCGTTTACTCTGCTTTTATCCGTGATACTATCATCGAAGCTTCCGTACTATCCTATTGATTACCTAAATAAATTAGGCTACATTAATCATAAACTATATAACTAAGGCAAAATATTATGGCACACCATCTCGATGAAACGGATATCACCATTTTGAATTATTTACAGGAACATGGGCGTGCTCAAAGAAACACCATTTCCGAAATTGTACATCTTTCGGTTCCTTCGGTTTCCGAGCGCATGCGCAAACTGGAAGAAAAAGGGCTTATCAAAAATTATGAGGCGATACTCGATTCCAAAAAATTTCACTTTGATATTACGGCTTTTATTTTTGTAGAAGTTGACAAATCGGACCACTACAATGCCTTTGTTGAAAATGCAACCGATCACCCTGAAATACTTGAGTGTCATTCAATCACCGGCGATGGCTCTCATGTTCTGAAAATCAGGACTCGGAATACCGAATCTCTTGAAAAGCTCCTTTCCCAGATTCAAAGATGGGAAGGCGTAACAAAAACCCGTTCGAACATTGCACTTTCCACTTTTAAAGAAACCCGCCGCATCCCGATTGAAAACAATGTTGAAGTAAAGAAATAATGACCCAGGGACGGAAAGGTATCGTTTACAGATTTTATTCATTAATTGCATTTTTGCTGATTTTCTGCGGACTCCGTCAAAACTCACTCTCACAATCCGTTCAACCTGACTCACTTCGTTCTTTTTTTGCTTTTCACTTTGATGCAGACAAAATCTCAACTTTAACGGATTCTGATTTTCTTCTGATGGAAGAGTCGGGCATCCGACTGCTCTATCTGGAAGGTGAAGTCAGCTCATTGGCTGTTAGTCGCTTACAGAATCAGCCTTTTCGATATTTCTTTTCACCCGGTTCTTCCTACCTGGTTTCAACAGGTAACCGGCAGGCCGACAGCCTCTATCTTCAAAATATTTTTGATCAGTATCAACTGATTACCCGGTCTCTTCAAGAAAAAACTGCCGGCTTCGGTATTGCGGATCACCCGTACTTAAAAGACGATGACACACGCCGGTTGATGAGCCTTTTTGCAGAAGAACTTAAATCGTCTTCCGATAATAATCTTCCCCTCTTTTTCACAACCGGGCGGTATGACATTGAACCCATGCTGCCCGAAAATCTGAATTTCGTCCATTTTGTGACAGATGCCGGTTCAGATCTCCCGGTTGCAGCAGGACAGCTTTATTCGTTATCCGGTTTTGATAATACACATGATTTTTATCGCAAACTGAAAAATTTATTAGAGAAAACAGCGGAGATAAATCCGGTAGTGATTGTCATTGACGGTGAATTTGCACTGCAGCAGCTTTCTCTTTCAGATAACCTGAAAACCACAATACAAAATTATCAACAAAAAGACGCAGTAGTTGTACCCGTTCCGGCGGCTCAACCTGAAGGCTATAGCCTGAATCCTCCCATCGTAATTCTTCTATTAATTTTAATTTCTTATATACTGCACTACAGGTATCAGCCAAAATACCGGCACTCCCTGGGACGGTTCTTTTTCAATCACAGTTTTTTCACCGATGATATCATTGAAAACCGTATTCAACTGTCGACTCCCGGTTTCATATTGCTGATACAACATATAGTTATGTCGGGCCTGATGTTTTACACCGTCTCGCTGGCATTATTATCAAACAGGGGACTCGATAGCCTGTTTCATCATTTTCCTGCCTTGAATATTTTTCCTCAATCGCACATTTCCATGTTTTTTATCGGTGTGGTGATTTCGGCTTTATCTAAAGCCGTTGCCCTTCTTTGGCTGCACCTTGTTAACAGGAAACTTCAATATTTCAGCCAGGTGTTAAATCTTTATGCGTGGCCACTACAGGTAAATCTTGTTATCGCCACTCTGGGGGTTGTGGCTCTACAAACTGGATTGAGTGAAGACCTGATGGTTTTCCTTTTTATGATATTTCTTTTCACCTGGTATATGAGCTTTAACATTGCAGCCACAGATTCAGCCCGCGCACTTGAAAAAAACAGTGTGCTCTATCTTGCATTCACCGTTGGATTGAATACCTTGTTTGTTGCAACCTTGATACTAATGTTCTTTCTGATGCCGGAATTCAAAAATCCGGTATTATTTGCTATTTGGCTGGGGTAGTCAGAATATTTGCTGTTTATTTCGTAGCATTCCCAACCCACGGGTTAATCCGTGAAACCCGATTAATCCGCACAATCCGTGATTAAAAATCCGTGAAAACCGCGTCATCCGATAAATCCGTGATTCAAACCCCGTGATTCAAACCCCGAGATTCCAACACCTATAACCCGCCTAACCAATCTGCTTTCTGAGCCTGGCAACCGGAATATTCAGTTTTTCGCGGTACTTGCTTACGGTCCGGCGGGCCACTTTGTATCCTCTCTCTTTCAGCTTGCCGGCCAGTGCATCATCACTCAGCGGTTTTTGTTTATCTTCATTTTCAACGATTTCAAGCAAAGAATTTTTAACTTCACGGCTTGATACTTCTTCGCCGCTTTCGGTTTCCAGCCCCTCACTGAAAAAATATTTTAATTCGTAGACTCCAAAATTTGTCTGCACATATTTCCCGTTAACAACCCTCGAAATGGTAGAAATATCCAGGTTCACCCTCTCAGCAATATCTTTTAAAATCATCGGTTTAAGCCCTTCGCCATATTTAAAGAAATCCTCCTGCAAGGCTACAATTGTTTTCATTGTATTCATGAGGGTGTTCTGGCGCTGGCGGATTGAATCGATAAACCATTGGGCCGATTCAATTTTGTCTCTGATAAAAGCCCTGGCTTCATCTTCATTATTACTTTTTTTGCCGTTTTTCAGATTGTCCCACATCTCCTTGTATTTGGGCGAGATTCGAAGTGGAGGCATATTTCTTTGATTCAGCGTAATGATAAACTCGCCTTCTTCCTCATTTTCGTCATCGGGTTCATAACGGACTTCAAAATCGGGTTCGATATACTGCCGGTTGTCATCATCGGGATTGGCAACGGCACCCGGTTTCGGGTCGAGCCCCTTTATGACCTCGAACGCTTCTTTTAGCTCATCATCATCCGCATCGAGGCGGCTTTTAAGCTTCCCAAAGTGTTTCTTTTCAAAAGCATCCCATTCCTCTTTCAGCATTTTAAGTGCCAGTTCCCTGCTTTCCGAGTGGTTATTCATCGTCTCAAGCTGTACGATCAGGCAATCGCGCAAATCGGATGAAGCTACGCCAACGGGTTCGAGTCTTTGAATCTGCTTACGCACCTTTTCAACCTGGCTTTCACTTGTAAGCACTCCGTGGTTAAATGCAATATTATCCACTACTGCTTCAGGATCGCGCCGGAAATATCCGTCTTCATCAAGCGAGCCGAGAATTTGAACAGCTATCAGCTTTTCATCATCATCCAGGTCCAGAAGTGCAACCTGATTTTCAAGTTCTTCAAGCAGGGTTTCATGATACGGATTGGGCAGGTCGCGCCAGTCTTCATCCCCGCCGCCTCCACCCTGGTAGGAACTATAACTGTTCCCTTCATATTCCGTATTGTGCATAAATTCTTCCCAATCGATCTCTTCATTTTGATCTACCGGGTCTACATCTTCCTTTTCTTTCTCTTTCTCTTCTTTATCTTTAAGATCCCAGTCCTCCTGTTCCGACGTATCTACTATCTCTTCGTAGGGTTCAGCTTCTTCAAGCACAGGATTCACTTCCATCTCGTTTTTCACTCTCTGTTCAAGCGCAATAGTTGGAAGCTGCAGCAATTTGATATATTGAATCTGCTGCGGAGACAGTTTTTGCTGTAAGGATTGTTTCTGTGATAGATGCTGGCCGGTCTTAAGCATGCTGCGCCTCCTCATCTCTTACTTCCCGGCAGGAATTTTCAAACTCTTCATACCATTCAGCACCGTATCTTCTTGTAAGTGCATTTTTTAAAAATTCGGCCAGATATATGCCTTTCTTATTACCGTTTTCACATCCGGCACTACAAAGTGAGGGAACATATTCAAAATTTGCAAAATCCATACCTGCTATTCTTTTTAACCTGACGGGAAAAAGATGACAACTCACCGGTTTTTCCCAATTGGTTTTTCCTTCATAAAATGCCTTTTGAATGGCGCAAGTAGCAACTCCATCATCACTGTATATAACAAACACACATTCTTTTTCGTCTACACAGGTTATTTCAAGGCTGTCTGTACTGTTTTTCCGGATCAAACCCAACTTCTTAACAGCTTCCACAGCTTCCGGCCTCAATTCATCTGCCAGAAGATTGTAAGCTTTTCTGATTGCCGGTATTTCTTCCTTATCGACCGGAGCTCCCGAATCGCCCACTACACAACAAGCGCCCTTGCACCTTGTTACATCACATGCAAATTTTGCTGTTGCAATGTCTTCCGATAGTATTACGTCTTGTACTCTGAACATATTTTAACAATACAAAAAAGATTGGCTATTCGCATCCCTCAATGTCAGAAATCCATTTTAAGAATACTTCAACTCGAAATACCGCCCGGCTTTCTGGCCTACCGCTCCGATCATCTCCAGCTCCAGTAATTTGGGCAGCAGATGATGGATATTCGAACCGGTACGTTCAACAATTTCATCAATATGTAAGGCTTCGTCTTCGAGCAGTGTACATATTTTGGCACCGGATTCATCAACCGACATTTTTTTCCAGGCTGCTTCTTGTATTACCCTGACAGGATTGTCATTTAATACCGTGATCTGCAGCTCTTCATAAATATCGGATGGTGTTTGAATCAGTTTTCCCTGCCCGCGCTTGATCAAATAGTTGTTGCCCTCGCCTCTCACATGATTCAGCGGATGCGGAACAACAAACACCTCCCGGTTATGGTCGAGTGCATAGCGTGCCGTAATCATGCTGCCGCCTTTTAACCCGCTTTCTATCACCAAAACGCCGAGACTCATTCCGCTCACCACGCGGTTTCTTTCCGGAAAATTACCGGCATCGGGTTTAGTACCGGGTGGAAATTCGGTCATCACCACACCACCCGATTCAACGATTGAAGCCGCCAGGCCGGTGTGTTTCTCCGGGTAGATCCAGTCAATTCCCGATCCAAGTACGGCTATCGTTTTCCCACCTGCTTCAACGGCAGCCTTGTGAGCAGCCGCATCGATGCCATGGGCAAGGCCGCTGATAACAGAAAGCCCTGCAGCCGATAACTCCCGTGTCCAGTACACAGCCTGGTTCAGGCCATATCTCCCGGCATTCCGGGTTCCAACCACGGCAATACCGTTCAATGCCAGTGCCTGGACATTACCACGGTACCAGAGCAATGGCGGTGCATCATAAATCTGCCGGAGCAGAAGAGGATATCCGGGATCTGAAATTGACAACATCTTAGCCCCAAGTTTTTCCGTTTTCTCAAGGATGCGATCGGCCTGATCCCAATTTTTAAATGTAACGATCTCCTTTGCAATGGATTCACCTATTCCGTCAATTCTCAGAAGAGCCGGTATGCTTAGTTGAAAAACATCTTCAGCCCTGCGGACATCTTTTTGCTGCAGCAGAAGTTTGATTCGCTGATAACCGATACCGGGTATCTGAAGAAGTGCCAATATAGCTCTATGATGGTTCGTTCTCCTCAATTTGTTTCAATTTCTCCCAGATGAGTTCTTTTAGTTGATCAATGTTATAGCCGGTGGCTGCAGAAATATACACTACCGGAGTCGATGAATCAATTTCAATCTCTTTTTCCGGTTTGTAATCCGGAATTAAATCCATTTTTGTAACCACCAGGATTCTCGGTTTGTCCAGCAGGTCTGGCCTGTATTCCTTCAGCTCATGCAGTAACGAGCTATACTCATTTTCCACATCCGTCTCCGCCGATGCCAGGAACAGAAGCAGGTTGTTCCGTTCAATATGGCGCAAAAACTGAATTCCAAGGCCTTTTCCTTCATGCGCGTCTTCAATAATTCCCGGTATATCGGCCATTACAAAGCTGCGAAAATCACTGAAAGTCACTACGCCGAGATTCGGCTCGAGTGTTGTAAACGGATAGGAGGCAATTTTGGGTTTGGCTTCAGACAGCACCGAAAGCAGCGTGCTTTTGCCTGCATTTGGAAATCCGACCAGGCCAACATCCGCAATCAGTTTCAATTCGAGTTCAACAACCCTCTCTGCACCGGGTTCGCCGGGCTGTGCATGGTGCGGAGTTTGATTAGTCGCACTTTTAAAATGCCAGTTTCCGAGGCCTCCCTTTCCGCCTTTAGCCAGAAGAAGTTTTTCACCTCCTTTTGTTATTTCGCCTATCCTCTCCCTGCTTTCAGCATCAAAGGCAACGGTACCCGGTGGCACTTCCAAAATTATATCTTCTCCGTCTTTACCTGTTTTACGGCTCGACTGGCCGTTTTCACCATGCCCGGCTTTGATAAACTTACGATAGCGAAGATCGAGCAAAGTATTTAGCTGCTCATTGCCAACCAACAAGATATCCCCGCCGGCGCCGCCATCGCCGCCGTCAGGCCCGCCTTTGGGCACATACTTTTCGCGCCTGAAGTGCGACATGCCGGCTCCACCGCTTCCGGCGGTAACATAAATTTTGGCGTAATCAGCGAATCTCATATTGATGAATAGAAAACTGTTTAAAGATTTTCAAAAATAAAATCGGTCATAAGCCGGTACAGATGCAGCCTCGTGCTTCCTCCTGAAATGCCATGATTCCTATTCGGATATATCATCGTTTCGAACTGAATGTTATTCCGGATCAGGGCATTGGTCATGTCAGCAGTATGCTGGTAGTGCACATTGTCATCGCCGGTACCATGTATTAACAGATATTTTCCCTTCATTTTACCTGCCAGGTTTACAGGTGCATTATTACTGTAGCCTTCTACATTTTCTGCAGGAGTTTGCATGTACCGTTCCGTGTAAATGGTATCATAATATCGCCAGTCGGTTACAGGCGCTACCGCTATTGCCGCTTTAAAAACATCACTCCCCTTTGCAAGAGCAAGTGACGACATATATCCCCCGTAGCTCCAGCCCCAAATGCCTATTCGGTTTTCGTCAATAAAAGCATAGTTGTCCGTGATGTATTTCGCTGCCTCAATCTGGTCGGCCGTTTCAAGCTCGCCCAGTTGTTTATAAACCTGTTTTTTAAACTCGCTTCCCCTTCCGCCGGTGCCCCTGCCGTCAATACTCACAATTACATAGTTGTGTGTAGCCAGGAAATAATGCCACAATTGACGATGGTCCATGCGATAGGAATTTGTGACTGTTTGACTACCCGGGCCGCCATACACATACACGAGCGTCGGGTATTTTTTTTCGGGATCAAAATCTGCCGGTTTAATCATCAGGGCGTTCAGGGTGCCGGCACTGTCGAGTTCCAGTTGCATGAATTCAGGTTCGGGAATTGAATAATTTTCGAGACGCTGCCTTGCACTTTCGTTCTCTTCAAGAATCCGGATTTCTGAACCATCGGCCCGCCTTAATGAATAAGTCGGAGGCGTGTAGCTGTTTGAATGAGTATGAATATAAAATCTTGTGTCGGGACTCAGGTTCATACTGTTCCAGCCCGGTTTTTCGCTTAGTTTAACTTTGTTGCGCCCGTCCAGTCCAATTCTGTAAATATGCCTTTCAATCGGGGAAACCTCCGTACTGCTATAAAACACCACTCCGTTTTCTTCGTCAATTCCCGCAATATCGGTTACCTCCCATTCGCCATTGGTAACCTGCACCAATTCGTTACCCTCAGTGTCATATTTATAAATATGATTGTAGCCGTCTTTATCACTCATATAAATGAATTCACGGCCGTTTTCAAGAAAGTAAAGGTCATCATGCACATCAATCCAGGTATCGCTCTCCTCTTTCAATATTAGCTCTGTATTACCGGTTTGGGCATCGGCACGCAAGAGCTGCTGGTCGTTTTGATGCCTGTTCATGACCCTGATTGCCAGTTTTTCCGGATCTTTCGTCCAATTTATTCTGGGGATATACTCATAATCGTTATTGATATCCACCCAAACGGTTTTACCGCTTGTTATATGATAGATGCCGATTTGAACTTCCGAATTTTCTTCCCCTGCCTTAGGATACTTGAATTCCACTTTTTCAGGATACAGGTTACCCCAACGGGTCATGAAAAAATCATTTACCTCCCTCTCATCAAACCGGTAAAACGCAATTTTTTGCCCATCGGGTGACCAGTGCCAGGCCTTGGCAAAACCGAATTCTTCCTCATAAACCCAATCTGCCGCCCCATTGATGATCTTGTTCTTCACTCCGTCGCGGGTAATGGCAATTTCATCTTCAGAGTTGAGATCCCGCCAATAAATGTTGTTCTCCCTCACAAAAGCGACTCTGTCTCCTTTTGGGGAAAGTTCGGCGTACTGCTCCTTAATTGAATTTTCCGACAACTTTTGAAACGAACCGGACTGCCTGTCGTAAATGTAATAAGTGGCTTTTGAACTTCTTCTCCAAATCTGTTCAAAATTGGTTTGCAGCAGAATTTTTTGTTCATCTTGTGAAAACTGGTAACGTTCAACAGGCCCGCTGTTCGGAAATTGAAAGTTCAGATCGGATGATTTTACCAATACTTCCTGTTCACCTGTAAGTATACTGTGCTTTCGAAGCTCAGTACCTCTAACGGTATTTCCGAGGGAAGTGTAAAACTCTCCGTCGTTCATCCAATTCACATTGGCCACGGACGAAGTGGTGAATGTCCCGTCAAATATATTATAAAAAGATAGTTCTCTCGGCTGAGCAGACAGGTTTACAAAACCTGACAACAGCAGAAGGGCCAAAACAGTTTTTCTCATGTTTGTTATTTTTAAATTGGTTTATCCGGTACCGCCAATCACTTTCCATTATTATTTTTATGCAATACCATTTTCAACAAACGTGAAATCTTCTGTTTCATTTTAGTACGCGGAATAATGAAATCCAAAAAACCGTGCTCAAGCAGGTATTCTGCTGTCTGAAAATCTTCAGGCAAGTCCCTTCCAATAGTCTGGCGAATAACCCGCGGACCGGCAAAACCGATCAGAGAGCCGGGCTCTGCTATATTAAAATCTCCCAGCATGGCATAGCTTGCGGTTACACCCCCGGTAGTCGGATTGGTCATTACCGAAATGTAGGGTATTTTTTCTTCCTCAAGGAGTGCAAGTTTTGCCGATGTTTTAGGCATCTGCATGAGGCTCAGCACGCTCTCCATCATACGCGCACCGCCCGATTGTGAAATAATAATCAAGGGATATTTTTTCTCTCTTGCATGGTCGATGGCTAAACTCAGCCTTTCACCCACAGCAGAGCCCATACTTCCCCCGATAAAAGCAAAATCCATACAGGCAATCACTACGTCCAATTCATTCATTTTTCCGACACCAACACGGCAGGCATCCGTCAAACCTGTTTTGGATTGATACTCCTTAAGCCTGTCACTGTATTTTTTTTTGTCTTTAAAATCAAGGGGATCTTCCGGTAAAATGTTTTGGCCAATCTCTTCGAATTTTCCATGGTCAAATAGAAAAGAAAAGTATTGTTTGCTCCCGATTCTGAAGTGATATCCACTCAATGGATCCACCCAAAAATTTTCTTCCAGCTCTCTCCTGTGGATCGTTTCGCCGGTGGTTGGCACTTTTACCCACACACCTTCCGGCATATCTTTCTTCTTATCAGTTTGGATATTGGAGTCTTTTCTTTGAAACCAGGACATGTTAAATATTTAATTTTGATTCCCTTTGAATCGTTAAAATAACGAATCTGACATGAAGCTGAAATTTTTTTAATCTGTGAATATAATGGATACTCATTTTTTAGTTAAATTTTAAATAGATCTATCGGGGTTCTTCGTGTTGCTTCGTGACTTCGCGACTTCGTGGCGAAAACCGGCACTTTTTTGCCACGAGTCCGTCAACTGACGGATCAAAGGTTCACGAAGAGAACTTAAATAATTAAGGCATCTCTAAATCAAATAAATCTTTTTGGACAGCCTCATAACAGGATCGGATGCGACCCGTAATAAAATCCCGTCAGGGATGGCCCGAATCAACGTTGGAAATGAGACAACATATTTTAGCAGCAGCAGGGCCGTCCCCTTGCGGGACTATCGCGTTAACCTGCTGTCGCTGTAACTCTAAACACTCATCGCCTTCCGCTTGTTCAATAGCAGCCCTTCTATATCTCACCCACACTTAATAACATAGAGCCATTAATATTCACAATAACTCAAACAGCACTGTTATTCACCTGACTCATTGTCAAATAAAAAGGTTCGAAACCGGCAACGTCAGCTTTTTTAAAATCTGTCCTTCCATCCGGATTCTGAAAATAACGAATCAGGTTCAAGGCAGATATAGTATTTTCCCGTAACGTTAAAATCCCCTGGGTCTGATCAACCGGTATTCTTTCAATACCGGTACCCGCAAGGGCTTCTCCTTTCTCAATTTTCGTCATTATTTCTGTAATTTCTCTGACGGCAGGCTCGCTTTCAGGCACAGGTAATTTATTTTGAACCCGAAATTTTTGATGGTAAAGGTGGTTTCGCCTGGCATCGATAACAGAATGAATAACGCCTGACTCCGGGTTTGCCATGAAAGCCCCAGCGGCAATGGAATGAAGCGAGTGCAGTGTATACAGCGGCACCGGAGTTTCAAAAAGCAATCCCTTAATTGCAGCGGCACCAATTCGAAGACCGGTGTAAGAACCGGGCCCATCACAAAACAAAAGGGCATCCAGGTCAGCTATTTCAATTCCGTGCTCTGAAAAAAGTTCGTCGATAAAAAGAAAAAGTTTTTCGGAATGTGCACCCTGTACTTCACTTCGTTTTTCAAATAGCTCGCCGCCGGCTTCCAGGCCAACCGAGCAAACCGGTGTGCTTGTGTCAATGGCAAGTATCATGATCTTCTGTCTTCGATGAACCATTCGTCATTACTTAGCGCCACCCAGCGTTCATACAGCCTTCTGAGCTGCGAATAGAGGTCAGCAGGGAACTCCTTGTTACTGATTTCAACCTCGAACATATACACAATTTTCTGGCCCTCCGATTGATACGTTTCCGTCAGGCTGGCTCCCGGCAGATTTGTACTTCGGCTTTGATTTGCAGCCTCAACCCTGAATCCTTCGGGAAGTGAAATTTCATAACGAATACTGATTTTCTCGGGAGCATCAAGTGTTATCGGGGCACTGCGTGTTGTCGATTCAAAAGGATTGCGGAAGAGATATCCCACAATCATCGGCCGGAACTGAAGACCGTCAGTAAAGCTGGCTGCATATTCTTCCATCGTAAAATCAGCCGTCAAATTTAATTTGAGCCTGTTTTCTGCCAGGTTCTCTACTTTTGTATTGTTGATTTCAGCTTCAGGATAAACCTCAAAGAAAATACTCTTTGCAACTTCATTTTTCGATTTGCCGGATTGCAATTCATTTCGAATCTGTTGAGCGGGATACCCTCCGGATTGCACGTTTATATCTCCCTTCAGGGTTCCGTCTTTCAAAACGGTTGCATTCAGGTTAACATCCAAATCAAACCGGCTTTCGGTGGGTTTTATATCAAGCCATTTATGAGATTTGTCCTTAAGCAATAAGCCCTGCTCATTGTAAGATTCAACGGGAATCAGGTCGGGACTGCTTTGCGGAAAGCTGGCATCCATAAAATATTCATCTTCACCAATATAACTTACAACAAGCAATCGGTTAAATTGATAAAGGGATGGAAAGGCTTTGTTAATCCTTCCGAAATCCCTGCCCGAAATATAGAGCGGCCATGCGTCAATTCCGGCTCCCCTCAACATTGCCAAAAGTGCCATATTGATATCAGCCTGATTGGCAGGTTCGCCATCAAGCACATGCCCAAAATCATCGCCCGAAAAAGCGCCGTTCATCCCGTTGAACTGTGATTTTGCATTGACAAACCTGAAAATACTGTCCTGGAGCGCCACCGGATTTTCTATTGAATCGGCAATATCAGCGCCAAGCCGCATCAATTCCTCATTTTCTCTGGCCAGCTTTAGCGGATTCAAACTTCGCCTGATTTGTGCTGCTACCAGGTCCCAGCTATTATCCAGCGGCTGCCTGGGAATGCCAAATTCACTGATCTGAAATTTCAGCTTACCGCGCAGATCGTCAATGGATGAAATATAGGCGGATTCATCAACAGCAGGTATATTTTTAGCTGTCCATTTCTGAACAAGAACCGGCTCAGGGCGATTATAAGAAAACACAAGGGGTATATTACTTGTATCAACCCGCTGCTCAATATATTCCAGGTCAAAGTTGATGTTTTCACGAATGGTGTCATATCGCAAGTACCTTTCATTCAGAAGAGTCAGCTTTGCCTCACGGGTCGGCACACGATGAGAAAAGTGAAAATCGGGCAGTTCTTCTATATACCTTCGCATCACCCGGTACTTGTATTCAATGACAGATCCTTTTTTTACATCAGGCATCGTAAATTCTTTCACTTTGTACCTGGTATTCAGGTCAACCGTCCGGATTTCGTCCTCATCAAGTTCAATTTTACTGCCGTCCGGGTGATGTGTAACTGCCCTGATATCGACCACACTCTCCATATTATCCTCAAAGTAAAAAGGAATTCCCACCAGCGATGCTTCTGTTTTCTGAATCGGATCATCCGTATAAACCTTTATGCGGATGTGATAATCAATAATAGAGACAATGTTTCCTTTTACCTCATCAAAACGGACAATCGATTCTTTCAGAAGATATTCATAAGGTGACCCGTCTCTTCTATCCATCTGGTAAACAGAATCAGGCAATTCGCCGAAATTACTGATTTCCACATTTAGGTCACCCCTTATTACCCCCACCTCCTGCGCATATGCCATGGGGGCAAGGATAAATGCAATAGTCAATATGAAGAGGTACTTCTTCAATGTCGTGGGTTTTTTCTGTTATTTCACAGGTTGTAACGCGTGAGCAACAAAATGATTTTTATGATAAATGGCCTTGCATCTGCCTCTGAAAGTTTCGCCGATATAGGGTGAATTTTTAGACTTGGAGCGGATTTCATCTTTTGTTAAAATCCACTCTTCATCCATATTGAAAATCGTAAGGTTTGCGGGTTCACCGGCCTTGATTTCCGGTACTTTCAGGTTCAGGATCTTTCGCGGATTCACTGCCAGCTTTTGTATAAGCTCTTCAATCGTCAGCTTTCCCGGCTTCAACAAGCGCTTCACACTTACCGGCCAGGCTGTTTCAAGGCCGATTATTCCATTAGGGGCGTAAATAAATTCAACTTCTTTTTCCTCGATGGCATGGGGCGCATGGTCCGTACAGATTGCATCAATGGTGCCGTCTTGCAGGCCTTCAATCATGGCTTCAACATCGTCAAGCGTCCGAAGCGGCGGATGCATTTTAAATCGCGTATCAAAATTTTGTTTTTCAATTTCTTCATCCGTCAGGTCAAAATGATGTGGGCAGACTTCCGTAGTTACCTTAATGCCATCACTCTTTGCTTTTCTCACCAGCTCCATACCTTTCCGGGTGCTCAGATGTGCCACATGGATGTGCCCCCCCGTGTAACCGGCCAGAAGAATATCACGTGCTATCATTACCTCTTCGGCTATGCCGGGTGTTCCATCCACGCCAAGCCGGGCAGATACCTCGCCTTCATTCATATGCCCCGGCCGTGAAAGTGCCAAATCCTCTTCATGATTGATGATGGGCACGCCCAGCATTGATGAATATTCAAGAGCTATTCTCATCACTTGTGAATCGTAAACCGGGTCTCCGTCGTCACTGAAAGCTACCGCCCCTCCGTTTACCATATCGCCCATTTCGGCAATCGATTCACCCTTGCGGCTTTTGGTTACACAACCGATGGGATGTACTTCAACCGGCAGGTTCTCGGCCCTCTTTTTTATATATTCAACCACATCCCGCGTGTGTATGGGAGGATTGGTATTCGGCATGCAAGCCACTTCGGTAAATCCGCCAAATGCGGCCGCACGGCATCCTGTTTCAATTGTCTCTTTATGTTCATAGCCCGGTTCGCGTAAATGAACATGCATATCCATCCATCCGGGGCTTGCGTAGTTTCCGGCACCGTCGAATTCCTCTTCACCGTTTTCTGCTGAAAGGCCTTTCCCGATTTCGTTGATCACTCCATTCATAATTCGTATATCGCACAATTCACCGTTGATTTTCTTGCCATCCGCAAGTAAGACATTTTTAATAAGAAGGTTTGGCTTGAGAGTCATAAATCAATTTTTTTGACGAAATATAGGCTGAAATCAACTCAATTTCGATTTAATAACAACATATTCGGTCATTGTACGCATTTCTATTACATCAAATTATATAGAATAGTACAAAAAGCATCCAAAAAGGCGGAATAATTCAGCTAATTGTTACAAAAATTTCACCTTCTCCGGTGATTTAAGGTTGACTCACCTGATAACCTCTTTCTCAAAATCATTCAAAATGCTTGCTCTCTTCGCGGAATTCTTCATCACTGATAAGCCCCTGCTGCCACAAGCCGGTCAAGTCATTCAATTTGTCAAGTGTTCCCGGTTTATGCTTTACTTCCGGCCTTTTTTTCGATTTTTGAAGTTCTGCAATTCGTTTTTTTTCTGCTTCAACAGCTTTTTCTATAAGCTCAGCCAGCTTCTCCGGGTTTTTTTGGCCGATAATAGTCAGGTCGTCGGAGGGCGATTCCAGGATAACATCCCCCGTTTCCAGAAATTCGTCGATCCGCCGCCGGCTTATCTCAACCCCGGAAACATCCGCAAGATCCACGCGCTGCGTTAAATCTTTTCCATGCCTGATGATGTGGCTGTCATAAATTTCATAACGGATCGATGACTTGTGCTTGTGCAGGCGCCAGAGCAGAATAATTCCCAGGCCGAATACCGGGATTAATAAAATGTACCCCAGGTAGTGCCAAAAGAAAGCCTGCCATCCCGGATGTATTACTGTTTTTTTCACTTTTCACTTTTTTTGATTGTCCCGGTTGTTGTCAGAAATCCGCCACCCGGAACGATTTCACTTTTTGGCCTTTACAAAAACCAACTTACTGCGGATTACGTAAAAATTAAAACATTTCATACGGTTTTCACATTCCGGAACTACCATGAATCTTTCAGAAAGCGTGAAAGAATTTCTTATCTTTTCTTGCTAAACAAAATTAGATAAAAAAATAACATTGGTTGCCTGAATTTTTTGAAAGCCTGGAAATATATCATAGCAATTTGGATGACGGCAGTTCTGGTGGCAGGATTCCTGATTCCCATTCCCGAAATACCGATTCTCGAAGAGTCGGCGCGGAATCTTTTTCTCCATGTGCCCATGTGGTTTACCATGATGCTGTCGTTCCTGGGAGCATTCTGGTACAGTGTACGTTTTTTAAATGATGAGAAAATGGAATATGACCGGAAGGCCGAAACCGCCACTGCAATCGGGTTGGTATTCGGTATCTGTGGTTTGCTTACAGGCTCGCTCTGGGCACGTTTTACATGGGGCACCTGGTGGACATTCGCCGAACCACGCATGAATCTCTCTGCACTGGCCATGCTTATTTTTGTTGCCTACTTCATCCTGCGGTCTGCTTTTAACGATCCCTCAAAACGTGCTAAAATCTCTGCCGTTTACAATATTTTCGGCGTTACCACCATCCCGTTCCTGCTCTACATCATACCGAGGCAGCTCCCGAGTTTGCATCCGGGTGCGGAGGGAAATCCGGCTTTCAGTGAAATTACGGCACCCGAACTTCGTTACATTTTTTACCCGGCAATAATCGGTTTTGCCGGTATTGCAATCTGGATGATGGACATCGTTAACAGGTACAAGAAATTACAAGAACAAACGGATCCCGCACTGCAATGAATTTGATTTCAATACAAGAACAGGCGGGTTCGTCCGTTGATACCCTGACTCAAAGTTACTCCGATAAATGGAGTGGTGCCGGGGGGATTGAAAATGCATCGGGATTTGTTCAAATGATGGCATCCAACGACCTGATTTTTGTTGTGCTTGGAGTCAGCCTGATTATCTGGTTCGTCCTTTTATTTTACATGATTAAAACCGACCGAAAACTTTCGCGACTGGAAAAAGAAATCGAATCCAAAGAAAATAAAGATTCATGAAACCGAAATTGTTGATTGGAGTCCTCTCTATCGTTCTGTTTACGTCTTTGCTGATGTATAACTTCGGCAACAGCATAAGTACGTATGTAAATTTCGAAGAGGCTGAAAACAGGAAGGGATCTCATGTGGTCGGTATCTGGGATGACAGCAAGGATTACGGTTTTTCAAGGGAAACCATGCAGTTTAGCTTTCATATGAAAGACAAGGAAGGCAATGTACGCCGTGTGGTCTATCCCCGGCCAAAACCGAATAACTTTGAACAGGCCACTCAACTGGTTGTTATAGGCGAGATGAAAAATAACACATTTTATGCCAGCGAAATGCTGATGAAATGTCCGTCTAAATATAACGATCCCTCCAAAGCCGAATTTGTTAACGCCGAAGAGAGCTGATTTTATATGGCCGGATTAGCTGGACATTTATTACTATCCGCATCATTCGTCTTAGCCCTGGCAGGACTTATTGCCTATGCCGTGTCGGCTTCAAAAGACAATGTTCAACTTGAACGATACGCGGGCTATTTCTGGATCGGAAAAGGCATTACCCTCACAGCAGCATCCGGGATTCTTTTGTACCTCATCCTGGATCATCAATTCAAATATTTTTATGTCTGGAATTATTCCAGCCTCGACCTCGAGCTCCACTATCTCATTTCAACCTTTTATGGCGGACAGGAAGGCAGCTTTATGCTTTGGATTCTCCTGTCATTTCTGATCGGCCTCGGCCTGATGAAGTGGACGCGCAAGCCCTACAAGTCGCCCGTCATGTTCGTGATGATGCTCACCCAGGTTTTTCTGATCTCGATGATCCTGGGATGGGATCTCTTCGGGATCAAGATCGGCGCCTCACCTTTCCGCACGATTGCCCAGGAAATGCCAAACGCCCCGTTTTTACAGTCGAATCCCGATTTTGTGCCACAGGATGGCACCGGCCTGAACGACCTGCTCAAAAGCCCCTGGATGATGATCCATCCGCCCGCGCTATTCATCGGTTTTGCGATGATGACTGTGCCCTTTGCCTTTTCCATCGCTTCCCTCTGGACACGCACCTACCACGAGTGGATACGCCCCGCACTGCCCTGGACACTCGGTGCCAACCTGGCCCTGCTCACAGCCATCTTCCTCGGCGGTTACTGGGCTTACGAAACACTATCCTTCGGAGGCTACTGGGCATGGGATCCCGTTGAAAATGCATCCTTTGTACCGTGGCTGATCGGTACCGCCGGTATTCACGCCATGATTATCCAGCGCAAAAGTTCAAGGGCACACAAAGCCTCCATATTCTTTGCCATACTGGCGTATGTTGCCATCGTGTATGAAACATTTTTAACCCGTTCGGGAGTTTTGGCAGATCAATCCGTCCACAGTTTTGTAGACCTCGGCCTCTACAATCAGTTGCTTATATTTATGCTTGTGATGATTGCACTCGGTTTGGGATTTTTTCTCTACCGTTATAAAGAACTTCCGTCTCCGGATAAAGAAGCCGGTATTCTGACCCGCGAATTCTTCACGTTCACCGGATCGATGCTACTTTTCATTTTGGGAGCCGTTATCATTCTGGGTACAAGCTCACCGATTTTGGGAAAACTGTTTGTAGAAAATCCCACTCCGCCAGATATCAGTTTCTATAATAACTGGAGTCTGCCAATTGCCGTTATCATGGCATTTGGCACGGTAATTGGCCAGTACCTTTTCTGGCAAAAGCACAACTGGGAGTCTCTCGCAGGTGCCCTTACCACGCCCCTTCTTGTCACTTCCATCCTGGCAACAATCACCATAATTTTCGGTGAAATCAGGGACATTTATTATATGATACTCGTTTTTGCCGGATGGTTCACCATCGCAGGCAACGGCAGCGTGATGTTTCACCTTTTGAGGAAAAACCCGAAGCTTGTGGGGGGTGCAGTTACCCACATCGGGTTCGGGGTGTTGCTGCTGGGCATACTGGCTTCTTCTGCCTATAATGATCAATTATTAGACCGTACCGCTCAAAACTTTAATACAAGGGTAGAAATGGGAGAAGCTTTCGATGACCAGGGCTTTCCCATCACCCAGAAAGTGGAGATGTTTCAATTGAATCTTAACAGGCCAGCACTGATCAATGACAAGTACATGGTTACCTATGAAGGATACAACCTGAGTAATACACCCCGGCCAGGGCAACAGACCTACAGGCTTAAATTTGAACCGGTTAACGGCGACAAACCTTTTTATATGAATCCCGAAGTCTACCCGATGCTGACATCCTCCTCCGCTTCAAGCATAGAGTGGTCGGTGGATCCTGATGTCCGCACCGGATTATTCAGTGACATTTATCTCTATGTAGCCGGCAGCAGTTACGTTGACAAACAAAATAAACTATTGGAAAAGCGAAACCGGGTTCAGCCGGTATCCAACCAGCCCGATCCTGACGAAACCGAAACCCGCTCGATTGAAATTCCAAAAGGAGGCACGGCAAAGGCAGGAAATTTCCGGTTCACCTTCAAGGATTTCCAGCCGGCAAGTGAAGAACATCTGCCCGACAGTACCCTCATTGGAATTCGCTCTCTTGTAGAAGTCCTGCATGAACCCAGCGGAAGCCGTTATGAAACCGTGCCGTTGTTTGCCGTTTACACCGAGGATGGCCGGAGCTACACCTATTCGCCCCCTCTTGAGGTCGAGAATTGGGGGTTAATGCTGCAATTTACCGGTGTAAATCCGGAAAACGATTCCATTGAATTAACCGTGGGCGGACTTGATGTGGATTTTGAAGAAGACTGGATCGTAGTTGTGGCTGAAAAAAAGCCGTTCGTTTCTGCCGTATGGCTTGGAACTTTTTTATTAATGGGTGGATTTAGCATCTCAATTTTCCGACATTGGGCACGTGAGAAAAATGAAAACAAATAGCACAGCCGTTTTACCGGCCCTGATTTTAGCCGGATTGATACTTTTTGCGCCGGTTGCGGCTGTAGCGCAACCTGACCCCGGCGGCGCACTCCTGCGTTCCGTGGTCGTGCCAGGATGGGGCCACCACTATGTTGATAAATCAAACTGGACACGCGGCAAGGTTCATTTCGGGGCCGACCTGGTGATGTTTGCCTCTCTTTTCGGGTTAAGCGCCCGTTCCAATAACCTGCAAGACCAGGCACTTTCACTTGCACAGCTTCGCTCGGGTGTCAGGCCGGGCGACAAAGGCCGCTCATTTCGCCTTGCCCTCGGCCGCTTCGACTCGCTTGAAGAACATAACGAATTCCAGAGGCTCAGCAGGAATTTTGACCGTATCATTGAAAATACACCCGATAACCGCTGGCTGTGGGAATCGTCGGAAGACCGCGTTCGCTATGCCGATTTGCGCGACAGTGCCGACAGGATTGACTCACAGCTTCCGGCCATCATCACTCTGTTGGTAGCCAATCGTGTTGTTTCGGGAATCAGCGCATTTGTACGGGCCAAAAAGATGAATGCAGAGATTCCTGAGATTTCCATCAGCCCGGTTATCGACCGTCCGGGATCCGCTTCAGGCATGGTAGCCAATATCCGCTTCAATTTTTAATCCATGCAGCGGTGCAAGCTCACAATCCGCTATGACGGCACGCACTACTCCGGATGGCAGTCACAGCCGGATCAGCCTACCGTGCAGGAAGAGATCAATACCGCCCTTTCCCGGATTTTTGGGCTTGAAATCACAGTAGCAGGCCAGGGCAGAACCGACGCCGGGGTACATGCTCTCGGCCAAACAGCCCACGTTGACCTGCCCGAAAAATTACCGGATCTGAATATTACCAAAGCCCTGAACAGCCTGCTGCCCGAAGACATAGCAGTAGTAAAATGCGAAAAGGTAAACGTGAATTTTCACTCTCGCTTTGATGCCGTTTCACGGCAATATTGCTACCGGATTACCACAATGCGAAATCCGGTCATACGAAACCATACCTGGCTGATTGAAAGAGACATTGACAGGGAGTTGCTCAACTCCTGTGCTGACCTAATAGAGGGCACACATGATTTTGTCAATTTCTCCAAGACCGATCACGAATATGGTACAACCATCTGCACAATAGAACAAGCCTCCTGGATTTTTGATGAGGAAATTATCACGTTTACGATCAGGGGCAACCGTTTTCTTAGGCACCTTGTAAGAAGGCTGGTGGGGACCATGATTAAAGTATCAGACGGCAAACGGCAGCTCTCCGGTTTCGAAGCAATGATCCGTGCACCCGAAATGAAAATAAAAGGTCACTCGGCCCCCGCCGGGGGATTGATTCTGGAGAAAGTTTTCTATTAGAAAAATAGATATTGAAATTTTTTTCGCATTTTCAATGATTCATAACTCCCCTCCGGGGAGGGGACCCGGAAATCCGCGTCCAGCGGATATCCGAGGGGTGGGTTCCAGCGGATGGCCGAGGGTCGGTTCGAGCGCATGGCCGAGGGGTGGGTTCGAGCTGATAGTCGAGGGGTGGGTTCGAGCCGAAACTCAAACAAAAAAGATGAATAAAACCTTATTCACTATACATGTTCACACCGGTTATTTAACACGGGATGAGACTCCAAGCCGTAACCACCTGGAATGAGAAGAGTTTTAAATCGGCTAAGGTGAGTTAAATATCCAGGAAATAATAAAGGTTTCGAAAGCAATAATGTTAATTAATTTCTATGCCATTAGGAAAGTATCTGTTTAATGTGTTCTACATCTTGTTCGGAAAGCTCAAACCACTCACCTCGCAGCCTTTTAGAATCGTAGGTTTCATGCAATGCTTTTTCAAAACTACCTGCTAATATTCGATTTGGAAATTTTTTTGAAGTAATGAGTTCAATTGAGGGCTTTTCGCTTTGGAGGGTTCTTTCCCGATACTCTGGTTCATTTGAAATACCAATTTTATAAAATGCTTCATCAGAAAGCATATTCTTATTTGGTTATTGGTTTACTTTCCATTTAAATCCGACGGCTGTTCTTAATACCGGATCCGTCAGCATGATCTCTTCGATCGTATTGCCGTTCAGGTTAAATACCGTAAGGGTTACGGGTACTTCATTATGTTTTTTCTCGATCGACAGGAACTGCCGGCCCGCCGGATCCCAGATCGTCCAGAATATATTCACATCTAAATCCGAAAGTACAGGGTGCTTCTCGCCTGACTTCAGATCGAGAACAATCAGGTCTTTTAGATCGGTATTGGTATCAGACAGTATATAACTGATGCTGTCCGGGGAAAGCCAATTATAACCTCCTGCATGTTTTGAAGACCCTGATGAAAATGTAACCCTTTTCAGGTCTTTTCCATCAATCGTTATGGAGAATATATCAGCGCATAAAGGAGAGGCATCGCAAGCTCTGCCAGACTGGAAAAGAATGCTTGTTCCTTCTGGACTCCATTTTGGTCCCCCATCCCCGGCCGGATGCGGCGCGAGCGTATCGATAGTTCCGGTCTGTAAATTGGCTAGAAAAATTTCATGGTTCCGCCCGAAGGCTTCGCAATCAATGCATTGATCAAAGGCCAGTTTAGTGCCGTCGGGGTTCCAGGCCGGCTGATTGCCGAACATCGGGCCGCCGGTCTCGGGGTGAAAAACCAGCGGGCGCTGGTTGCTGCCGTCGGCGTCCATCACCCACAGGGCGTCCGAGCCCACCGGGGCACCCCGCGCGGTCGCAAAGGCAATCTGCTGTCCGTCCGGGCTCCAGGCCGGGTCGCTGGAGGAGAACTCGTCATCAGTGAGCTGGCGGATATCACTGCCATCAGCGTTCATAGTAAAGATCTGGAAGGTGGGATCATCGCCCCCATCCTGGGCCGAAAAGACAATTTTACCTGGTATGTCGGGCCTGTTCTCTTCTGCTCCTGTCGTACCGCAGGCAATTGCGGCTGCCAGCGAAAGGATCAATATTCCGGTTTTTAACAGAATCTTGTTTTGAACAACTTTGAAAGGAGTATGCCTCATACATATCCGCATTTTATTAAAATTAACTTCTGCTACAAATAGTGTACACATAAATCTTGCACGATACCTATTAAAAATCCAGTTATAAATTTTCTGATGTTTACGCATTGATGTTCTTCAACTTGCTAAACACGAAACTTTCCTTTGAGGGGACGAAGAGTGGGTTTTTAATTATTGCATCAGGCCGCTCTGTTTTTGTCTCAAGTAAACACTTCAGGAGAAAAAATATACCGGCACAAATCAAGAAAGAACCAAAAAAATGCCGGACATAAACTGCCCGGTATTTTTTGCCTTAAACTGCTGCCATGGAACTGACCACAATTAAATGGTTAAAAATGTATTTGATTTCAGTTCATACATATTTCAGTAAGAGGATCACAGTCCCCGGATGTTACAAACACAGGCAAGGTATCGGTGGCCTGTTCACTGCCGCTTGTTATATCTACCCGGACACCGGTGTCGCCTGCTGAGGTGCTTGTGAAGGAAAATGAATGTGAATACGTATTGGAATCGGTGCCATCGGGAATCCAGGAACCGGTTGAACTATCGGTGTAATACCACTGGTAACTCACAGAGCCGGAAGTGTTTTCCGCGCTTGCAGTCCAGGTTCCCTGTTGATGGATCTCAAGTGTTCCGGGCCCGCTGATGGTTACTTCAAGAACAACCGGCTCCCCGATGCCTCGATTGGCAAAGGTATCCTGGATCAGGTCGTTATTGACTCCGCCGTTAACATCCGAATCTACAGCCATCATGGCATCACGGTATTCAATAAATGTGGGGCTGCCTGACAGGCGTCTTATGGCTTCAAAAATAATTTCATCCGCTTCCTGAACGGAAATGCCTCCATCGTTGCGCAGGTCCCACAGCACGGCCGAAAAGAATTCACCGCCTCTGTGTTCTTCTACATTTGGAGCTTGAAAGTCATTTAGATATTGATCATACGTTGCAATACCAGGATTCTCCATATCCCTGGGAGTGACCAGTACACAATTGCCAATTTGAGCATCACCCGTATGGGAACCGGGAAAATAATCAGCGGTACCTTCGCCAATGGCCCCTTCTTCGTCTCGATTAGGGTCCAGACGGTGACTGCCGTTTATCGCATCGGCGGCGGCATGGGTGAACTCATGATAGATCACTTCATCCTGCAAGGCAAAATCAGGCGGATCACCGAAACGAACGGCTTCCTGACTGAAGATATAGGCGGCAAGAAAATCCGGATCATGCACAAAAGCCTCCAGGTCCTGGTCACTGCCGATGTTCTCTCCGGCAAAACCGATGGTATTCATATAATCGTTCCGGAAGATATCGATGTGATAATATACGTTCACCTCCTCAAAGTGAGTGTTGTCCGCAGCATACTGAAAGCTGTTCACCGACGAAAAAGCCCGGCTGGCCTCTTCATTATGTACGTTGGCGTAGGTGCCTTCCAGATTCCCCGAACCATTCAGCCGGTATAAATTTCTGTTTGCCGGGTTCGGAGTCGTACATGACGTTTCCGTGATAATATCACCATCGCCTGTAATATCGGTTGCCATTTCCAGCTTTTCCAACACCTGCCCGCTGGCAGCATCAACAAAATATTGCCAGTGAAGCCCCATTTCCGAAATCATAACACGCCATGCCAGAGCAAACGCTTCGGTTTCAGGATTGCGAACGATCATCAGCTCGGTTTCAGGGTCTTCCTTCAGGCGGTCTCCACCCAGATCGGCCTCCGCCGCCTGTATAGCGGAAGCTGCCGGTACAGACGGGCTGGTTGATACCTCAATGCCGGGGTAGTAGTGGCCGTTGGCCATATCGATGCGCCCGCCGGGACGGATATGCACCTGGTAGGTGGCGTCATATACGGGAACGCCTTTATAGGTCTGTTGAAAGCGCACGTGCCGGTTACCTCTCTGAGAGATATCGACTTCGATAAGCTGCAGATCGGCAAGGTCTCCGCGCATGCCGAACAGCGCCTGGTGTTGCCCCAGAAATGTCCGGGCGGACTGTTCGGGACTACTTCGAACAGGTTCGGTTGTTCCCGAAAACACGGTAAGCGGTAATCCGGTTTTGTCATTCCAGGTAACCCTCCACTGCGACCCGTGCTGGCTTTTGAATTGCTGAAAAGCAGCTTTGCGGATAGAATCGGCCTGGGCGGGCGCCGTTCCGGGTGGTATTTGAGATGACAGGTTATCAGGCGTGGCGGACTGCTGTCGGTCACCGTTCAGGTTGTTCACCGGCGAATCGCAGGATGAGAACAGGAACAGTGCCAACGCAGAGCATAGTATGAGTCGTTTCATAATGAAACCTCCATATATTTTGGTTATATTGGAGGTGTGTTATGCGCCCGGTTTCGGGCACATATACACACCGGCCCCTGCAGGATCGCTTCCTTTGTTCTCTTGGCGGAGATTCGGAGCACCCGCGGGGGTTTTATTTTATGTTATTGGTTATGCTTCATAAGAAAGCATATTCTTTGATTTTCATCTTTAGTTTTCCTTAGTTCTTAATTCTGATTGTCAAACGATGTCAACCAGTCGGCGTGACTGATTCCATCAGAAGACAACACTTCAGTTATTTCATTTGTTTTCAAATCAAGTATTCGTAAAGAACGAATTTGTGATTCTGAAGAAAGCTCAAACGTTAGTAGTAAGACCTTTTGATTATCTTCAGAGACATCCAAAGGGCGAAATTTAATATTATCAGGTAGATCGATATCAATCTTTCGTTTTGTACTATCTGTTAAATTCAGTATAAATAATTCATCCTGGGCCCAAAACAGTAATTCATCTCCAAACCATATCTGCCTACCGGCATTACCAGTTTCAGTCAGTCTTGTAACGGAACCTCCATTAACTTCAATTAAGTAAATATCGATACCAAATTCGTCGGTATGATCTCTTTCAGAAACAAAGGCAATCTCATTGCCGTCCGGGCTCCAGGTTGGTTGGGTATCTATTCCTGAATGATGGGTCAAGGTATCTATGCTCCCAGTCTGCAGGTCGGCTACAAAGATATCGACATTCTTCCCTCCAAACGCGCAGTTCACGCACCGGTCAAACGCCAGTTTGTTCCCGTTGGGGCTCCAGGCCGGCTGATTGCCCAGCTGGGGGTTGCCGGTTTGTGGGTTGACCACCAACGGCTCTTTGTTGCTCCCGTCGGCGTCCATCACCCACAGGGCATCGCCGGCCGTGCTGCCGGTCGACCGGGCGTAGGCGATGCGGGTTCCGTCGGGGCTCCAGGCCGGATTAGTCGAGGAAAACTCCCCGTCGGTAAGCCGACGGACCCCGGAGCCGTCCTCGCGCATCGAAAAGATCTGAAACGTGCCCTCCTCATCGTTTTGGGCAGAAAAAACAATCGTGCGCGGCGGGCCTTCCTCATCAATGCCGTCGGTCGTCCCGCAGGCAATTGTGGCCATCATTAAAAAAATTATTGCAAATCCTCTACACATGATATCAGCAGTTTTCATTCGTTTAAGTATATTTCCATACTCTTTAGGCCTCTCTTGCCTCCTGCTGCTGAAATCAATTTCTTCGTGAAATGTATGATCTCTCGAAGTTCTTGCAATCAGTCTAACCAAAAAATTTCTATCCTGCAAAATTTTTTCTGAAATATATTTTTTAATCTTAACATGTGCCCGGTTGGTGTTTAATTGCATCGTTGATAGCTTTTTGGTTAATGATATATGATTTCTTTGCCTGTTTGCCGAAGTTCTCACA
>CAYPZI010000033.1:0-25850 GCA_964415185.1 uncultured Balneolaceae bacterium
AGTAATTTCACTACCGCTGTTAATAAATCTGCGAGATCAGCGGGATCTGCGGGAGATAATAAGGGCATTATCTATCCTAACATAAAACTAATCTTTTATATCTGATAATGCCTTAAATGAAATCTTTCCGCGGTGGTTTCACGCGAAGAACGCAGGGCAGGCGCAGAGGACGCGGAGTGGAGCTGTGAACAGTAATTTCACTACCGCTGTTAATAAATCTGCGAGATCAGCGGGATCTGCGGGAGTCTGAATCAACTCTCAGCTCAGGGTTCATCCGGGCAACGATTCTTACGGACAAAAATTCATTTCCGCCGTCGTAGACTTCATGCCAGCCTTCTTTTTCGAATTGACGAATCAAAAATTCGTTTAACAGTCCATGGGCAACAAGTAAAACCGTGCCCTCTTCTTCGGCACGATTTTCAAGAAATGATGCTGCCATTTTTACCCGTTCTTCTGCTTCATGAGCCGTTTCCACCCGGTCATCATTGGCTCCGAAAAACCAGAGAATCCGTGATGCGGCTGACCAGAACCCACCCGGCATTTTGATGTTTGCAAAGGGAAGGATCTGCCTTTCAACTTCGCGGAATAGTGGTTTCTCAATGTAGTTTACACCGTCGCCGAAGGTAAGGTGTGCGGTTTCGCGTGACCTCACCAAATTGCTGTGATACACGTTTTCAACTTTCATCTGATCCGCACAAACCGGCTTTACCTCAAAAGGCTTCACACTGGCTGAATCATATTCATGAATATACTCAATGGCCTCCTCTCGGTTCCGCCAGCCGTCATGTTCTACGTCCGGTTCTGCATGCCGAATTAGTACCACTTGCTGGATTGAGTCATCATTCGGCTGAAAAATTTCTTTGCATTCAAAATAATCCTGGGAATAGTAAAATTCTCTCAATTCCAAAAGCTGATGGGACGATTGCATGGCAACCGAGCAACTTGCCAGTATAAGTATGGAAATCAATTTCATTATCAGGATAGAACTTATAATTTTTTTCATGAGTCAGACAAACAGAGCCTTCTCATTTTCCATTACCAAGTTTTTTGTTAGAAGCATAAAGACGAATATTTTCATCCAAAACACTCAGCGGTACGCTTCCATTCAAAAGAACAGCGTCATGGAATTCGCGAATATCAAAATTATCTCCCAGCTCATTTTCGGCAAATTCACGCAGTTCCCGGATTTTAATTTCACCCATTTTATAGGCAAGAGCCTGGCCGGGCCAAAATATGTAACGGTCAACTTCCGAACGTATGTTGTGAAGTGAAAGTGCAGAATTTTGAGCCATAAAATCGATCGCCTCCTGGCGGGTCCATCCCATTGCATGAATACCCGTGTCAACCACGAGGCGCAGGGCACGCCACATTTCATAGCTTAATCGTCCGAAGTTGCTGTAAATATCGGAATAAAACCCGGTTTCAAGGCCCAGCCTTTCAGAGTAGAGTGCCCATCCTTCGGTGAATGCGGTGAAACCGGCGGTTTTTCTGAATTCAGGCAATCCTTCAAGTTCCATCTGCAGGGCAATTTGAAGGTGATGGCCGGGAACAGCTTCATGAAATGAAAGTGCCTCGATTTCGTACAACGGGCGGCTGTTCAGGTCATAGGTATTTACTGCATAGTAGCCGGCGCGTGTACCGTCGGCCGCCCCCCTGCTGTAATAAGCTGTGGCAGTGCGGGGAGCCAGGTAATCGGGAACGGGACGAATGCCATAGGGAAGCCTCGGCAGGGTTTTAAAAAGTTCAGGCAGCTTTCCATCCATGGTTTTGAGAACAAGAGCGGTTTCCTTTAGAAGCTCTTCGGCAGAGTCTGCATAAAAACGGGGATTGGATCTCAGAAACTCAAGAAAAGTATCCATGTCATTGCCGAAGCCATCATCTTCAACAATTTCCATCATTTCCGCACGGATACGTTCAACTTCATCACGGCCTGTTTCATGAATCTCTTCGGCAGACAAATCCAGTGTTGTATGCTGGCGGATTAAAAAGTCATAGTATTCCCTGCCTCCCTCCAGCTCGCTGATTCCGGGTGATTCAACTGCCGCCGGGATATACTCGCTTTCGAGAAAATCATGCAGACGCCGGTATTCGGGAACCACCACATCCCGGATCGCCTTTTCCGCCTGCGATATCAGCAGTTCCCGGTCCTCCTGCTCAATGGATACAGGAAAGTTTTTAAATGGTTCAAATAGAACACTTTCGTCAGGAGCTTCCACAATATGTGCATTTACCGATTCGAGGTAGTTGTCAAATACCAATTCAGGGCGGACCCAGTTCTGTTGAATACCTCTTCGCATTCTCGATATGTAGCCGCTGTTGTATTCCCTGAATGCCCCGAGCCGCTCCAGGTAATTTTCATAATCGGTTTTATCAGCCAAAGGAACGCGATTGGGAAGGTCGGCAAAGGTGGAGTGATAATCCCACCATCCGTTTAGCGGCAAAAGATGTCCATCTAATTCAAAATTACGAATCTCATCTTGAAGCTGGATCTGAAAGATATCATAATTGATCTGGTCATCACGGGACAAGCGCCGGTACGGAATTTTTTCAAGCCGTTCCAGGAATTCCCGGTCTTTGCTGTAACGTAATTCTGCAGCCGCAGGTGAACTGTCCGGCAGACGGTCATTGAATTTGTGAACTCCCTGGTTTGTGGCAAATAAAGGGTTTGCCTGAAGTGAATATTCGTAGTGGTCTTCAAATAGCTGATGCAGGTCCTGGTCAGGATAGGTACATCCCGAAAAAACAATCAGAATAGTAATTACATGCAGTATACGTTTCATATGGGTTGGATTCGATTAACCGTATAATACTGTAAATGTAAAAAAAAATCTTGTTCAGGGATACATCCCGATTTTACCCACGGTCTTCACAAAGAAATTTTCTCAGAAGAGAAGTGGGCTAACGGCTTCTCTCTTTTATCTTCTCATAGCTTTTATCAAGGTCGATGACCGGCTGAGGGTAGTCAATACTGCTAAAATTATCAAAAAGATCTGGTTGTTTTGATTCCGCCTTCCATGGCTCGTGAATATAATTATCCGGAATGTTTTTTAACTCCGGCAGCCAAAGCCTCACGTATTCACCTTTCTTATCATATTTTTTTGCCTGATGAACTATATTGAAATAGCGGTCTCGCGGATCGTGGCCGACGGCAGAATTGTAAGCCCAGTTTCCCCAATTGCTGCATACATCATAATCAATTAATCTGGATTCAAACCAGGAAGCTCCCATTCGCCAGTCGATATTCAGGTTTTGTGACAAAAAACTCGCCACATTTTGCCTGCCACGGTTGCTCATATAACCTGTTGAATTTAATTCACGCATATTCGCATCAATAAATGGAATGCCGGTATTTCCTTGCGCCCATTTTTTGAATAAGTCCATATCATTACTCTGAGTAAATTCCTTTCCGGAAATCCCTTCGTGCCTGAATATATCGTTGCCGTGACGGATTGCAGAAAACCTGAAAAAGTCACGCCAGGTCAGTTCAAACTTCATCCAGTATGTGGATACATTCTGTTTTCTCTCATTTTCATACCGGCAAACCTCCTCGTAAATTTTTCCGGGTGAGAGAGAGCCATTGGCCAGCCAAGGTGAAAATTTGGAAGAATAGCCGGCACCGGTAAGTCCGTTTCGTGTAAATTTGTAGTTTTTGAGATGATCGCCATCCCATATGTAAGATTGTACCCGGTTCAGGGCTTCATTTTCGCCACCTTTAAACTGCAAGACAGCCCTGGGATCAATGTCTTGCTCACGGAGTCCAAGATCATTCAGATCAGGGAGTTCACCGGGATCAGGGACATCTGTAAAATCAAACTTCCGGGGCAATTGAACGGTACTTCTGACCGTACATTCTTTTTCGATCTTTTTTCGAAACGCCGTGAAAACATCCGGTGTGGATTGAAGTTTGAATGGAATATCGTCAGGATGATAGAGAGTCTGTATGGATTCGAACAGTAAAGGCAAGCCGGTGGCTTTTGCCACTTCCGATTCAATGGCAAGTTCTTCAGATGTATCTTCTTTTGGAGCATAAATAGCCTCTATTCCGAACTCCTGCTTCAATTTGCAAATTTCTTCCGCTGTTTTGCCTGAACGGATGATGAGTTCACCTCCCATTTTCCTCAGGTTTTTTCTGAGGTTTGATACGGATTCAATCAGGAATTTTGCCCGTATGGCACCTGTTTTGGGAAATCCGAACCCGGTTTTTCCGAAATGTTCTTCGTCAAAACAATAAAGACAAAGGCATTGTCCATTTTTCATGGCTTTTGCCAGGGGAGGGTTATCGTGAATGCGCAAATTGTTGCGAAACCAGACCAGATTTATCATGTAAGTAAGGAGAAATTGTTTTTTTGCAAATTTTAAACTGAAAACATGTAACAAACCGGGCTGCGTAAAAGTTTAAATATGTCAGTTAATCTTATTTTTTATATACTTGCAGTAATTATAAATGGCACTTATCCCATGAAATTAAATCTGTTACTCCTGTTTTCTGCTCTACTTTTGGGTTGCAGCTCAGACGGGCAAAATGAATCCGTCAGGCCGCCAGGTGATTCTGTTGATTATCTCTCGCTGCCGGATGGTTTTTCCGCGGAACTCTATGCCGTAAATGTGCCGAATGTGAGGGCAATGACGCGCAGTCCCAATGGGATTCTCTATGCCGGCACCCGGGGGGCAGGTAATGTATATGCAATCCTGGATACCGACCGGGATTTAAAAGCCGATTCGCTCATAACCATTGCATCAGGGTTGAACCTTCCCGTTGGAGTGGCCTGGCATGAGGGCGACCTTTATGTTTCGGCTGTAAGCAAGATCCTGAAATTTGAAGATATCGATAACCATCTTGATCAGCCTCCTGATCCTGTTACCGTAACCGATGCTTATCCCACAGAAACACACCATGGCTGGAAATACATTGCATTTGGCCCGGATGACAAGCTTTATGTTCCGGTTGGTGCGCCTTGCAATATCTGCGAGCGTGAGGATGAGATCTTTTCAACTATAACCAGGATCAACCCCGATAGTTCAGAATTTGAGATTGTAGCTCACGGTGTGAGAAATTCGGTGGGTTTCGACTGGCATCCCGAGACAGGTGAGCTCTGGTTTACCGAAAACGGGCGTGACTTCATGGGAGACAACCGGCCGCCGGATGAATTAAACAGGCTTAAAAAAACCGGTAGTCATTTTGGCTATCCCTATATTCATAGCGATGATATTCGGGATCCGGAATTCGGTGAAAAGGGGCGGGATATGGATGTTGACTTTATTAAGCCGGAAAAAAATCTTGGTTCGCACGTAGCTGCACTGGGTATGCTTTTTTATACCGGTGATCTATTTCCGGCAGAATACCGGAATCAGATCCTGATTGCCGAGCATGGCAGCTGGAACCGCAGTTCGAAAATCGGGTATAGAATTTCTATGGTGCGCCTGCAGGATAACAGTAACAGTGCCATCTCATATGAGCCTTTTGTTGAAGGCTGGCTGCAATCCGACGAAACGGTTTTGGGGCGTCCGGCAGATCTGCTTCAATTGCCGGATGGCTCTGTACTGGTTTCCGATGATTATCGAAACAAAATTTACAGAATATCATACAAAACTAACTTTTAACTTAAACTATTGCATTATGTATCTCTCAGGCAAATATCCGGATTTCGGATTATTATTTCTCAGAACCGGTTTTGGAATTTTGTTCATTTTTCACGGATACCCCAAATTATTTGGGGGTCCCGAAATGTGGGAGCAGGTTGGCGGGGCCATGCAAAACTTCGGAATTACATTCGCACCTATGTTCTTCGGATTTATGGCTGCATTCGCAGAATTTTTTGGCGGCATACTTCTTATATTCGGGCTTTACACGTTGCCTGCCCTGGTTTTGCTAATCATAACCATGCTGGTGGCCATTTTTCACCATATCATGCAGGGTGATTCGTTCGGGCAAATTGCACATCCTATAAAAGCGGTCGTTGCCTTCGCGGCACTTCTGTTCACCGGCCCCGGACGTTATAGCATGGATCAAAAGCTGAAGCGCTCGCGCAGGCGGTAAACTTCAGAATTTTTAAATTCAGCCCAAAACAGGCTAAAGAAGTTTAAACTGCTATGGAGAATGTATTGTGAAACATCCCGGATCTGTTTTACAAAATTTCGTGAATAAATACGAAGACTTCGCACCACATCTATTTAAAATTAAATTAAATAATTAAAGCCGGTTTGCAGCCAACTATACTTTTTGGACAGCCTCCCTGAGATTTGCCGCCCCGTCCACCGACGGGGCTTTGATGGGATAACCAGTTCAATGACTTTAAAAAAACATCTCATCAGAAAATTTTAAAGGCTGAATTCAACCGATAAGAAAAATCTAAGGCTTTAGCTCAAAATCGAATTGAATGAATTTACAGGTCCCAAGTCGGGTACACCCTGAATGCAGGTTTGCTCCGGAATATTGCTCTGTAGGCCAATAAGGCAATAAATTTGATAGAAAGGAAAATAATAGCGGGCGATTTACAGAAGCCGTAATTGTTACAGCAACTCTTTGAATATTAGGTATTTCTAATTATCAGTTTTTGGAAACTGTTTAATCTCCGGTTTATATTACGGGCAGACTAAATAACAAAGCCGGCCCGGACACTACTGCAAGCTATTACCCGGCAACTGTTTGATCCGGCAAATAATTCAGGGACTAATATTATGAACAGGGAAAACATTTGTTACCTAACAATTTTGGTGGTTATCGGGTCATTATTTTTGACATTCGCTCCACAGAGCGCAACTGCTCAAACCATGTACAAGCAGGAGAGCGGATTTTTTTCGCCTATCCTGAACTCTTTTTTTCTCAGAAGCAATATTGTTGAGTCAACTCAAAAAATCGGCCCGATGGCAGGGTACCGGTTTAACGAAAAATTTGATGTTGCCCTGCATACCGAATATTTCTCCAACGAGTCAAAGGCACTCACTGAACAGAGTTTCAATTTTTCAATGATGAACCTCGGTCTTTTGGCTGGTTTTACAAACAAACTGAGTGAGAATTCACCGATTATAAGCAGGGTTGAACTAAGGGGATATAAGGCATTTCTCTTCTCTGCAAATACGGAAAGCACAACTCCAAGTTCCTATTCGGCGGTTGCACTTACATCTTTCTATTACCCGGTAGAATTGGCGGAGAACATAACGTTCAGGCCGAACCTTGGCACTTACACGGGTTATGGTGAGTACAACCTGCCGACCACATCTCATACTTCAACAGATCCAACCCAGGCATTTAACGGGTTTCAGTTCGGGCCGAAGCTGGGATTTGATACATCCGTAAGCCTTTCCCCAAATACAAGTATTACAGCCGTGCCGTCAGTTGTGATGAAATACAACCAGACGCGAAACACCTACAATACTGATTTCGAGTTTAACGTAGTTCTCAATTTCTGATTATTCCTTGTAAACGGTACCGCCTCTCATCACAAAAGTGACATTGGTAAGAGAGTCAATGTCATCCAGAGGGTTGGTATCTACCGCAACGATATCGGCCTGTTTGCCCGGCGAGATGCTCCCGATTTCATTTTCGAGTCCCAGCACCGCAGCGGCTACGATAGTTGCGCTTTGAACGGCTTCCATACCCGGCATTCCTGCTTCGACCATATATCCAAATTCTTTTCCGTTTTCGCCGTGCGGAAATACACCTGCATCGGTTCCGAAAGCTATTTTTACTCCCCTTTGATAAGCTTCGGCAAATGTATCCTGGATCATCGGCCCGATCTCCCTGGCTTTGGGTACTACAAGCGGCGGATAATATCCCTCAACTTCCGCCTTTTCGGCAACGAATTTACCGGCGGAGATAGTTGGTACGTAGTAGGCGCCCTTCTCAATCATCAGGTCCATCACATCGGTTGTCATTTTGGTGCCGTGTTCGATGGTAAGGACTCCCGCCTCGACGGCACGCCTCATGCCCTCGGCTCCATGTGCGTGGGCGGCCACATGCATCCCGTAATCCCTCGCAGTGCTGACTATGGCTTCAAGCTCATCCTCAAAAAACTGCGGGGCATCGCCCGATTTGGCTACGCTCAGCACACCGCCGGTTGCGGTGATTTTGATATGATCGGCGCCGTTTTTGTATCGCTGCCTGACAGCTTTCCGTGCAGCATTCGTTCCGTTGGCAACACCTTCCTTAGGCCCCGGATCTCCCATCAGGTCATTTTTCCATCCGTTGGTCGGATCGGCGTGTCCCCCGGTTGTTGCAAGCGACTTGCCTACCGTAATCACCCTTGGCCCTTCGATAAACCCTTCATTGATTGCGTTTCGAAGCGAGATATTTACTCCTGTACCGCCAAGCTCACGTACCGTGGTAAAACCTGCCAGGAGAGTCCGTTTGGCATAAAGAGTGGAACGGAAAGCTTTGTCGGCATCATTCAGGGTGAACTGGTCAAGATAACGGGTCGGGCTGGTTTCTCCTTCAAGGTGGACATGAAGGTCAATTAATCCGGGCAAAACCGTTTTGTTTTTCAGGTCAATTACTTTGTCGCTGTTCCGTGCTGAGATGTAGCCGTTTCTGACGTCATCTATCATTCCTTCATTTATAATAATACTGACTTCATTCAATGTTTCACCCGTTTCAACATCTAACAGGGTGCCTGCGTGGATCACTGTTCTTTGGGCAAATAGATCGGAAGATAGAAAAGTGCATAGCATCAAAAGTATTATAAGCGAATATTTTTTCATTTTAATGGGCCTTTTTTAGTAATAAATCAATTGCAATATAATAATAGTATTGTGAATAATTCCGGTAATGAAAAGCGGTAATGATTATACCGGAATAAATTACATGTCAGGAGAAAAAAGAGAGAAACAGATAGATTTATAATTTTACAATTTCATGAAAAAAGAAGCATACTGCACAAATTTAAAGAAATGAATTTTAATTTGTATCTTCCTGCGTATTTTTGATCAGATATTCATTCTAACATTAACCGGATTTATGGGTCTGAAGTTTTGTTTTAATTTATGCATTACTGTAATCATTTATCTATTTGCCTGCTTACCTGAGGTATTCTCTCAAGACGAATCAGAAGAAGAAGATTTCCTTAACCTCGGAGGCGCTCTAAGGTTTAATTTGCTGCATGAAGATTTTGAAGGAGGAACCGATGCCAATTCGACTCAATTTACATTTGATATGTGGAGGATTAATGCAGTTGGAATGCATTCCGGGGTAGGTATCAATTTTGAATACCGTTTTTATCCCACATTCAATACACATTTTATTAAACAGGGCTGGTTTGAAATAGATGCAACAGAAAAGACCCAGGTCCAGGTGGGAGTTACACAGGTGCCGTTTGGTAACCTCCAGTACAATTCGAACAGCTGGTGGTTTCAGGGTCCTTATTATGTAGGGCTTGAAGATGATCATGATATGGGTATCAAGGTGATACACAATGAAGAAAAATGGGATTTAATGGTTGCCTATTTTATTCAGCCCGAACCGTCGGGACCGGCCAACGGCGAGGCTTCATTTGGTATTGGTGGCCCCGGCCGATATTCTTATGATATGATTCCGACCGAAGGTTTTTCAAACCAAGAAAAACAACAGCTTAATGTGCGTTATACAAGACTTCTCGAACATTCCACAGGAAATACCGAGATGGGAGGCTCGGTAATGTATGGGGGGATTTTTAATTCCGAACTGGACGAGTTTAGTGATCGTTCTGCATTCTCATTACACATGGATGGTAATTATGGAAAATTTAATGTGTTGACGCAGCTCACATACTATAATTTCAATGCACGCAATGATGATGGTTCTAATGCTGACGTTATCAGTGTCGGAGCTTTTGGTATCCCCTATGATATAGCTTCGGAAGCATTTATGTATACATTTAGTCTTTCATATTCACTGGGCCTTGATGCAGGCCCCTTAACAAATATAACTTTCTATAATGATTATACATTTATGGACAAGGCAAATTCATCATTCAATAATTCCCATCAAAATGTATTAGGCGCCCTTGCCACTGTGGGCAATATGTTTATCTTTTTTGATCTTGCTTCCGGTATTAACCATCCCTGGCTGACAAGCAATTTTGGAGTAGGCCTGGATGAGGGGGTGGAAGATGCACGTCTGAACAGCCGGTTCAATATTAATATCGGGTATTATTTTTAATCCTCAATAAAAGGAATTAAATATATGGCACTGAGACACGAAGAAAATTCTAAAAAAGAAAAAACCGGAATCAACCGGTATTTTGACATTCACAAGCCAGTCTTCTGGCCGGCTACCCTGTTGATTGTGGCTTTGATTGCAGTAACATTGATATTGGGCGAGCGGGCTGAAAGTATGTTCGCAACTGTACAAACAGTGATGTCGGATGCCGGCGGCTGGTTTTTTATTCTGGCGGTTAATTTGTTCCTGGTGTTTTCTCTTTTTATCGCTTTCAGCAAGGTTGGCTCAATCAGGATTGGCGGAGATGATGCCCGTCCTGAGTTTAGCAAACTGGCATGGTTTGCCATGCTGTTCAGTGCAGGTATGGGTATCGGAATTATGTTTTGGAGTGTTGCCGAACCGGTTTACCATTTTATTGATCCGCCGATGGCAGAAAACGAAAGTGTTTCTGCCGCAAGACATTCGATGGGGCTTACTTTTTTGCACTGGGGTTTTCATGCGTGGGGAATTTATGCAGTTGTTGCCCTCTCGCTCGCTTTCTTTGCTTTTAACCGCGGCCTGCCGCTTTCTTTCCGGTCTGTATTTTATCCTTTACTGGGTGAGCGTATCAATGGCTGGATGGGTGATTTGATAGATATACTCGCTGTGTTAGCCACACTTTTCGGCCTCGCTACTTCACTGGGTCTTGGTGTGGCTCAAATCAGTGCCGGACTCAGTTACTTGTTCGAAACTCCCGATAATATCTGGATCCAGGTCGGATTGATTGCGGGAATAACGGCTATTGCCACCATATCGGTTGTATTAGGCCTGGATAAAGGTGTGAGGGTGCTCAGCGAATTCAATGTGCGAACTGCTGCCATTTTTCTTCTATTTATGCTTGTAGTAGGCCCAACGGTATTTATTTTTGATTCATTCGTACAGAATATCGGCCATTATCTTACAAATATCCCGTCTTATAGTTTCTGGACAGAATCCTACCAGGGAACGGATTGGCAAAATAGCTGGACGGTATTCTACTGGGCATGGTGGATATCATGGTCGCCGTACGTCGGTATGTTTATCGCCAGGATTTCAAAAGGGCGGACCGTGAAAGAATTTGTACTCGGTGTTTTGATTGTACCCAGTATCATTACATTTCTCTGGCTTTCGGCTTTTGGAGGGACAGCCCTCAGCCTGGAAATTGCCGGCATTGGGAACATCGGTGCAGCTGTACAGGAAAATGTAGCCACGGCACTTTATGTTTTACTGGAGCAATTTCCGCTCTCTTTTTTCACCTCATTAATTGCGATCGTACTGGTCATGAGTTTTTTTGTGACATCATCCGATTCCGGATCGCTTGTGATTGACGGCCTTACAAGCGGCGGCAAACTGGAAGCCCCGGTTGGACAGAGGATATTTTGGGCGCAGACAGAGGGACTGGTGGCAGCTATCTTGCTGATAGGCGGCGGCCTTGGGGCACTTCAAACCGCATCTGTTACTACGGGCTTGCCTTTTGCATTTATACTTCTCGTAATGTGCTATAGCCTCTATATCGGTTTAAACCAGGAACATGCCAAAAAAATGAAACACAAACTGGACCAGGAAAGAGAATCCTACAAGGAGACCGTTAAATCCCTGCTGGATAAAAGAAGTAAAAAGAAAGAGAATCTAAAAAAGTAAAAATAAGTATGGATAATCTGCAAAACTGGCTTGTAAGCCTTGATTTAACAAATATGGACGCTCTGTTGCTCGGGTATACAAGCTTTCTGGCAAAAAAAATAAAACCTGAATCAATCACTTTTCTTCACATCCTCGAAGCGCCTGACATTACTGACGAACTTAAAGAAATGTTCCCGGAGCTGGAAGCAAAGACGGATGTCGGTGAATTAATCAGGGAAGAATTACAGGAAAAAATCGATTCTGAATTTAAAGATTCTGTCAAGACGAACCTGGTATTGGGTAAAGGTGATCCAACCCGGTCAATCATCAGTGAATTAAAAAAACTGAACCCGGACCTGCTCGTTCTTGGAAAAAAAGAGCGATTTAAAGGAGAGGGAATCCTGTCAAAAAAAATTACTAGGTATGTGCCATGTCCGGTGCTGTTTGTGCCTGAATCGGTGAGATACCACCTTGAGGAAATTTTGGTACCTTTTAACTTTAATGACCATTCGGCGGCAGGTATCCGGTTTGCCGAATCATTCGCAGATGCAACGGATGCCCGGTTGAATTTACAGCATGTCTATGAATACCCGGCTCAGTTCTTCCCGTTTCTGCCTTCTAATGAGTTCGAACAAAAAATGGAAAAACAACTCAATGATGAATTCGCCGGGTTTAAAAAAAAGCAAAATATTTCATTGAATGAGGAGCCGGTATTTACATTAAACAAACAGGATAAACAGCCGGCCAAAATTTATGACCATGCCATTCGAATAAAGTGTGATCTGATTATTGCAGGAACCCGGACCAAAACGAACCTGGCATCATTTTTAGAAGAAGATTTGTCAGACAAGCTGGTAAACTACAATTTCGGAATTCCTTTGATGATATATAAGGATAAAAAAAAGAACAGGGGACTACTGGAATCACTCTTTAAAAAGTGAGGCTTATTCATTTATATTCTATCACAAATAAATTATCAATTTTTAAAATTTGCCCCGTGTGCGATGTTGGTCAAATGTTACATTCCGAGATGAGGTGTATGGGACACGCCGAGTTTCTCTGACCTGAATGGAAAGAGACCTATGTTTTCCACTAAAAAACGCAGTTTTTTCGCAAATTGTGGAATAAACACTCGTAACTTTTCAATGAGTAATAGCAAATTTCAAAAAAAAAAGATTTCAATTTTCTCACCGGATATAACAAATTTTGAACTTTTCGGTCTTGAATAGAACAAGGGTAAAAAATCGCTCCAACCGATTCAGGTGATGGAGTAAATTTTTATTGGGAGTCGGGTTATGAAAATGTGTGCCGAATCCTTAAAATTAAGCTTAAGTTACAAATCGACTTATTTTTTGAAAGTCTGTCATTTTTAAACTTAGGATCTTTTTTCCATGCTCGATATCCAAAAAAAACTGTCTAACGCTTTTTATGCCCTTCTCGCACTGCCGGCTACGGCCATGGGGTTTGCACTCGCCGTTCAGATTGCCGCACTAAGCTGGATTCTGAGAACGGAATTCGGGCTGGAAATTTACGAGATCGGGATCGTTTGGGCTACCGGACCGGTTGCCGGTATTTTTGGACAAGTCATTATCGGAGTCATCAGTGACAATGTCTGGTTCTGGAAAGGCAGGCGGCGTCCCTTTATCATTTTCGGCGGCACACTTGCCGCACTGATGCTTCTCAGCCTGCCGAATATTGGGATCATATCCGAAGGTATCGGAATCGGTAATATTTTTATCGTAGCCATCATGGTTTCACTTACCCTTGATCTTTCTATCAATGTCAGCTTTAACCCGACCCGCTCTATTATAGCTGATGTCACCCCCGAAGGAAGGGCACGTACAAAAGGATATACATGGATGCAAACCGTCTCGGGCTTTTTCGGTGTCCTGGCATATGTGATCGGAGCAACGCTGGGTAATTATTTTTTGCTTTACAGCAGCGCCGCCCTTGTGTTTCTGTTCTCTGTAATACCGGCTATGATTATCGAGGAGCCGCGCTATTTGAATGGGGAAGACGAAGAAGGGCCTATTGGTCGGCTGGACCCGCTTCTGGCAGCAACCATTTCCATTTTAATTCCCGGGTCGGGACATTTCTACGCAAAATCGCATAAAAAGGCGATGTTGTTTTTACCGCTTATCCTGGCCGTTTATGTGTCGGCTTATCTCAGTCATGGAATTACCGTGTTAATGATTCTTCTGTATGTCATTGCCGGGCTTTTACATGTTTACAGCATCGCAGATGCTTTTCGTGAGGTTGGAAAGAAAAACCGGGAAAACCCGGAACTTGCCAAAATCCTTGACAGTGACAAGACCGACTGGCCTCAGTTGTTTAAGCTCTATATAGCTCACGGTTTTTCCTGGCTGGGAGTACAGTCAATGTTTGTCTATATCATCTTTTTTCTGGAAGACCAGCTCGTACCTCTCGGATTTGAAAATACCGAGCGTATGATCGGGGTATCATTTGCCGTGCTGAATACAGTTGGTTTTATACTGCCTGTGTTGGTTTTTGAACCGCTTGCCGTAAAATTCGGAAGAGTAAAAGTTCATACGACAGCTATTGCAACTATGGCTCTTTCCTATTTTGCGATGGGAACTATGGTGGATAACCCGATGATTTTGTATGTGCTGATGGCCGTGGCCGGAATAGGGTGGGGTGCAATAGTGAGCTTGCCGTTTGCGATTATGTCGGAAAATGTGGACAGGAACCGGATGGGATTTTTTATGGGAGTATTTAACCTCTCGGTTGTTATACCCCATCTGATTGTAAGCCTTGTCTTCGGCTTGATCGTTGAAGCATTCCCGAGCCAAAAGCTGCTGTTTATTCTGTGTGGTGTAATGCTTACCCTTTCAACGATAAGCTGGTTGTTTGTGGAAGAGAAACAGAAGGGTGAAAGCAGTGCAAGCTTACCGGGAGGCAGTGAATCCTGATTGATAAATAATCAGCTAATAAAGTTTCATCTGATTATCTCTCTTTCTTCTTTCCTTAAGCTGCGCAGATGCATATCTTCACTGCCGTAAAATAAATTCGTTAAACAAACCTGAACTATTTCTGAATGCCCTCTGATAACCTGGATCAACTTTGCGTAAACACAATACGGACACTGGCTATGGATGCTGTTGAGGCAGCAAAATCAGGCCATCCCGGAATGCCAATGGGTATGGCTGATGCAGCCTATGTGCTCTGGACTCAATTTTTAAAACACGATCCGGCTGACCCGCATTGGGCAGACAGAGACCGGTTTATTCTTTCGGCCGGTCACGGCTCGATGCTGCTTTACAGTTTGCTTAATCTTACCGGTTATGATCTACCGCTTGAAGAGCTAAAAAATTTCCGTCAGCTACACAGCAAAACACCGGGGCATCCCGAAGCACGATATACACCGGGCGTTGAAACGACAACGGGCCCGCTGGGACAAGGATTCGGTACCGGTGTCGGGATGGCCATGTGCGAGGCATTTCTGGCTTCAACTTTCAATGATGATGAACATACAATCACGGATCATTATACCTATGCGATAGTAAGTGACGGAGATCTCATGGAGGGCATATCACATGAAGCTGCTTCTCTGGCCGGACACCTGAAGTTGGGAAAGCTCATTTACCTGTATGATTCCAATCAAATCTCCATCGACGGCAGCACCGGCCTTGCTTTCACGGATAATTCACCGAAACGATTTGAAGCCTATGGCTGGCATGTACAGACCATTGACGGGCACGATCACGATGAAATCAGGGAAGCCATTATCGAAGCAAAAAATGTAACCGATAAGCCTTCGTTGATTGAGTGTAAAACAAAAATAGGATTCGGAAGCCCGAATAAAGAAGGTTCTGCTGCGTCACACGGTGCACCTCTCGGTGAAGATGAAATTAAGCTGACCAAAGAAAATCTCGGCTGGGAATGGGATGAGCCGTTTCACATTCCCGGGGAAGTGAAATCCAAGATGGATCACAGGGAAAAAGGGAAAAAATCCAGGGCCGAATGGCTGGACCGGATAGAAAAATTCTCCGAATCGGATACTGAAAAATTTGCCAAATTCGAAACCTTTCAAAGAGGAGGGGCGGATATTGACTGGAGTTCGGTATTGCCTGCTTTTGAAGCAGATTCCAAGGGGATGGCAACAAGAAAAGCTTCCGGTGCAGTTCTTCAAAAGCTGGCAGATGCGATACCCAACCTGATGGGTGGCTCGGCCGACCTGACCGGCAGCAACAACACGGACCTTAAAGAAAAATCCGTTTTCAGTGCGGATAATTACACAGGCCAGAATATTCACTACGGAGTTCGTGAACATGCAATGGCCGCTGCCCTGAACGGAATGGCACTTCACGGCGGAGTGATTCCTTATGGAGGTACATTCCTGATATTCTCCGATTATAACAAGCCGGCTATCCGGATTGCAGCCCTGACGCATATTCCGTCTATTTTTGTATTTACTCACGACAGTATCGGCCTTGGCGAGGATGGCCCCACTCACCAGCCCGTTGAACACCTGGCAGCCCTGAGGGCAACTCCGAATGTGACTATCATAAGGCCGGCTGATGCCAATGAAACCGCCTGGGCCTGGAAAGCTGCAATTCAAAATCAACACGGCCCTTCCTTGCTGATCCTGACCAGGCAGAGCCTTCCTGTATTTAACCGAAAAAAATACGAATCCGCCGAAGGTTTATTGAAAGGCGCCTATGTTTTAAAAGATGCAGAAAATTCAAAACCGAAAGTGACACTCATTGCAACCGGCTCGGAAGTTTCCATAACCCTGGAAACGGCACTCAAACTGGAAAAAGAAAATGACGTACCTGCCAGGGTCGTATCCATGCCAAGCTGGGAATTGTTTGAAAAGCAAGACGATGAGTACAAAAAAAGTGTTCTGCCTGATGACGGCAGCCTGCGGGTATCTGTTGAAGCCGCTTCCACCTTTGGATGGGAGAGATGGACCGGTACCGATGGAATCAATATCGGGCTAAACCGGTTCGGCTTATCAGCTCCATACCAGGATATTTATGAAGAACTCGGTATAACACCGGATAAGATTTCAGGCAAAATACTTGAGAGGCTGGGAAAAGAGTAAGGCAGCAGACATCAAGCAACACCACGATAGTATGTAGTAGGTAGTAAGGAGTATGTAGTGCGCTCCGTAACCCTAAAAACCGAAGAAATCTGAATTGTGAACAGTTACAGTTAAATAACTTGCATTAAGTTTAAAAATTTCAAAATTTTACTACCTACTACCTACTACCTACTACCTACTACCTACTACCTACTACCTACTACCTACTGTCTGCTGATTAATAAAACGTCTTCCCCTCCCTCACCATCTTCTTCAAAAGCGGATTGGGGCGGTAACGGTCTTCACGGTATTCAACCTGGAGATTGGTCATCTGGTCAAGAACATTTTCCAGGCCTATTTCATCTGCCCATTTTAACAATCCCCTGGGATAATTCACTCCCTGCGTCATCGCAAGGTCGATATCATCTCTTGTGGCAATGTTCATAAAGAGGGCATCACAAGCTTCGTTGATGAGCATGACAAGAACTCTGTTCAAAATCTGTTTACCCGGTTTTTCATCTTTATCGGGTTCAGGATTGCTGGCATCCTCTCCGTATTCGTAGAAGCCCTTGCATGTTTTTTTGCCCAGATAACCGGCTTCAACCATCCGCTTTTGGATAAATGACGGTTTAAACCGGGGATCGTAAAAGAACTCCTTAAAAACAGTTTGTGTCACTTCAAAATTGATATCGTTGCCGATCAGGTCCATCAGTTCAAAAGGCCCCATTTTAAATCCGCCGAGTTCTTTCATAGCCCAGTCTATTGTAACAGGGTCTGCAACGCCCTCTTCATAGATGCGAAGGGCTTCTCCGTAAAATGGCCGCGCAACCCGGTTTACAATAAAGCCGGGCGTATCCCTGGCAATCACTCCGGTTTTGTCCCACATCCCTATGCATTTTTTAACATGTTTAACAACATGGTCATCAGTACCGATGGACGGGATAATTTCAACAAGTTTCATCACCGGCGCCGGATTGAAAAAGTGAATACCCAAAAAGCGTTCGGGTTTTTTTAAAACAGATGAGAGAGAAGCAATGGAAATAGAGGAAGTATTGGTCGCGAGAATACAATCTTTATCAACAATACCCTCGATTCTTTTGAAAAGATCCCTTTTGGCATCCTTGTTTTCAATAATAGCCTCTATTACAAGATCACATTCACTGAAGTTTGATGTTTGCTCCACATAATAGACATTTGAAAAAATCCTGTCGGCTTCTTCATGGGTTAGCCTTTCTTTTTCAACCTGGCGGTCAAGTATGCTTCTCATATTACCGCACGACTGTTCAAGCTGGTCGGCAAAAGAATCATATATGTATACCTTATGCCCGTAGGTTGCCGCAACCTGTGCGATGCCTGTTCCCATAGTTCCGGCTCCCGCCACTCCTAACTTAGAGTCTTTATTTAAATTCATTTTTACTAATGGTTTTGTAAGTTAATCAGTTCAAAAAAGCGCTTTTCTAAAATAAGGATTATGGAGGGTAAACCAATAGCAGGAAGTAAATTTGAGAGATTGTTGACAATTTGATATCATTATGATATCTTTCCTAATTATAAATCACCAAATCACCAAATCACCAATGCCAGATGTATTAATCAGAAATATTGATAAAAACACACTAAGAAAGCTGAAGGATATGGCCAGTGCGAGAAACCGCTCACTTCAGGAAGAACTGAAAGAGCTTGTTGAGCTTCATGCAAAACCCGATATCACTGAAACGAGGAACAGGGTAAATGAAATTCTCGAAGCCTACAAAACGAGCGGCAGGTCTTTCTCAGACTCGGCAAAAGATTTATCGGATGACAGAGCCCGATGAATAAACCCGTAATCGATGCTTGTGTTGCTATAAAATGGTTTCTTCCGGAAAAAGATCATGAATCTGCCTCTAAAGTTTTAAACCAATTCCCGGAGTTCCTGGCTCCTGGTCTTTTCTTGATTGAGATAGATGCCATATTAACCAAAAAAATAAGAAAAATAGAACTGGAGATAGACGAAGCGGAGATACTTTATCATGAAATCAGGAAATTACCCTTTAAATACATTGAATATACTCGGATTTCAAAACTCTCTTTTGATTTATCGGCAACACTTCCGATAACACTATATGATGCAACCTATTTATCAGTCGCAATGTTATTTGATGAAGAAGTAATCACGGCTGACGAAAGGTTTTACAGAGGGATGAAAGGAACACCTTTCAAAGAGAGGGTAAGAGCTTTAAAACAGGAATGATTACGTTAAGCGACAGAACAAGCCGGTATGTGATAATCCTTCCTTGTTTACCAATTTTCATGGCTGTTCAAAGCGTTTAGGTTTTTCCCAAAAACAGGATTTTATTGACCTTTAAATTCCGGTTTCCTCTTTTCCAAAAATGCCTGTACGCCTTCGTTATAATCATGCGTTTTACCGGCTTCGGTTTGCAAGCCTGCTTCAACCTCGAGCTGTTCTTCAAGAGTGTTGGAGAGTGACTGGTTGAGTGCTTGCTTGTATAGGGCAAATCCCCGGGTTGGCATTCCTGAAAGGCGCCGGCAAATCTGTAGGGCTTCATCCATCAGGCCATCATGCGAAACAGTTTTGTAAATCAAGCCGACTTCTTCTGCTTTTTTGGGGCTGATTTTTTCATCCAGCAGATACATGGCATTAGCCCTTGCAAGGCCGGCAAGGCGGGGAAGAAAAAAAGTGCCACCGCTGTCGGGCACAAGGCCGATTTTACTGAATACCTGTACAAATACCGCCTCATCGGAAGCAATCACAATGTCGCAGGCCAGGGCTATATTGGCACCGGCACCGGCTGCTGTTCCCTGCACGGCACACACTACCGGCTTGTTGAGATACCTGATAGCCTTTATGATCGGATTATAGCTTGTCCGCACCGTATCTCCCAGCAAATGGTTGCCCTTTTTTGATTTCTCAACCACCTCGGGAAGATCCTGTCCGGCGCAAAATGCCTTGCCGTTCGCCGTAAGAAGAACAACCCTGATATCATCCGATTCTGATTCTTTCAATGCTTTCTGAAGCTCGAGGGCCATCGGCTCCGTAAAGCTGTTCAGCTTATCAGGCCGGTTCAGTGTTATGGTTTTAATTCCGTTTTCAGACGTAACAGATATCAAAGACATTTATTCATAAATTTATTTTTATCAAAACAAGAACTAAAAAATCAAAACTCGGAAATCATCACTAAATGCATTTAAAATGCTCAAAAGGCTGATTGCAGTTATTACAAAAATATTGAGCTTTGCAGGCTGTTGATCCGAACCGGCTTTGCAGCTTTGTGTCGAGCGAGTCGCAATGCGGACAGGGCACAATTTTCTGTTTGCCCTTCAAATCAAGCAAAAAGTTTTCGTCGCGATCAACAGCATCGGGCGGGGCAATGCCATATTCCTTCAGTTTTCTTTTTGCTTCACCGGTCATCCAGTCGGTTGTCCAGGTCTCGCTGTAATCGGTTTTGATTTTAAAATCGGACACACCTTTTTCAATTAGTTTCTTGTGTAAATCCTGCTCAATGGCATTCATGGCGGGGCATCCCGAATAGGTAGGAGTAATTTTTACTATGATCTTCCCCTCTTTTTTTTCTACCTTTCTGACAATTCCCATCTCCACAACATTCAACACGGGAATTTCCGGGTCGGTGACCTCCTCAAGCCACTCCATAATTTTTTCTTTCGATATATTTTCCGTTTGAATCATCTCTTTATTCATTCAGGTCAAAAAATCTTTTACAGTAAAATCAATTCTCTCTTTTCATAACTTCTTACAAACCACATAAAGCCCTTGCTCATTTCCACACGGCATCGGGGTATGACCTTCTCAAAAACTGCATCTTTGCCAGTAAATGGCCCAAATGCTCCGTATGAAAGCCTTGTCGCCCGCCTTCCTGCATATACTGATCAAAATCGGGAACCTCAATGGTTGCCTCTTCCAGTGTTTCAACGATCAGCTTCTTCCAGTCATTGTAAAATGATTCGGGATTTATCCCGATACCGGCTTCTATCGCCTTTTGATCGACCTCGTCCGTATCAAAAAATTCCCCCGTATACATCCAGATATCGTCTATGGAATCCTGAAGCCTCTTATGACTCTCGTCCGTACCATCGCCGAGCCTCAAAATCCACTCACGGCTGTGGCGAAGGTGGTATTTAATCTCTTTAAAATGTTTGCTTAAAATTCCCCTGAATTCTTCTGCCCCCTCTTCCAAAAGCCGGTTGTAAAGAAAATAACTGTATGTGCTGAACAAAAACTGGCGTGCGATAGTGAAGGCGAAATCCCCGATTGGCAGTTCGCAGATTTTTAAATTTTTAAAATCGATATCATCTCTGAAATAGGCGTAATAGTCTTCATCTCTGTCTTCTGCACCTGAAATTTCAGCAGCCAGTTCATAAAGTGCAGCCGAATGTCCTATCAAATCCAGGGCGATATTGGCCAGGGCAAGGTCTTCTTCCAGTTCGGGACCAAACCCGCACCATTCGGAAAGACGCTGCCCGAGTATAAGACGGTCATCGGCCAGCCTCAGGATATATTCATGCAGTAGGTCGGTTCGTTTCTCGGGTATGGTATCCAGCGTACTCATAGTTAGCTTTTAGATAGATTCAAGATCGTTTTTTTACCGGACGAGGCACATTGTAAAATTGCGGATGCCGGTAGGGTTTATCATTAGCGGGATCGAAAAAGGGCCCCTCGTCATCACCGGTCGAGGCCACGATTTGATCGGAAGGTACCACCCATAAATTCACAGCTTCATTTCTTCTTGCATAGGTATCCCTCGCATTCTGAAGGGCTAATTCGGCATCGGGTGCATGCACGCTGCCGGCATGTTCATGGGGTTTACCTGTTGCCGGCTGTGTAAATACTTCCCAAAGCTGCCATTCAGTTTCTTTGCTGCCGTTTGTTGACATTTTTTTTCAAAATTAAAGATCAGGAAGCTTTTTCAGCTTTCAGTTTTTGTTTCCTTGCATATTCGGAGGCGGCTTTTCGGACCCATTCCCCCTCTTCATATGCCTTTTTTCTCGATTTAATGCGTTCCCTGTTCATCGGCCCGTCACCTTTAATGACCGACCAGAACTCATCCCAGGGAATCTCACCGAATTCCCAATGGCCGGTTTCTTCGTTATATGTCAAATCCGGATCAGGTAATTCCAGGCCGATTGCATTGGCCTCCATTACGGTCCGGTCTACAAAACTTTGCCGCAGCTCGTCATTGGTTTTCAGCTTCACCTTCCAATTCAGGAGTTCAGCGCTGTTTGGAGAGTCGGAATCATGAGGGCCGAACATCATCAAGGTCGGCCAATACCAGCGGTTCACGGCATCCTGAGCCATTTTTTTCTGTTCAGGCGTGCCCGACGCCATTTTGCCAAGCATTTCATATCCCTGCTTTTTGTGAAAGCTTTCCTCCTTGCAGATTCTGATCATTGCCCTTGAGTAAGGGCCGTAAGAAGAGCGTGCCAGCATGGTTTGATTAACAATTGCGGCACCATCCACAAGCCATCCGATAGTGCAAATATCAGCAAACGTGAGAGAGGGATAATTGAAAATGCTTGAGTATTTGGCATTGCCGTAGATATACTCCTCAACCAATTCCTTTCTCGATATCCCGAGCGTTTCCGTTGCACTGTACAGATAGAGCCCGTGGCCTGCTTCATCCTGCACCTTTGCAAGCAAAACCATCTTCCTTTTCAAAGAGGGGGCACGCTGAATCCAGTTGCCTTCCGGAAGCATCCCTACGATTTCGGAATGGGCGTGCTGGCTCATCATCCGGATGAGCTGCTTCCGGTACCTTTCGGGCATCCAGTCTTTCGGTTCTATTTTTTCACCGGCATCGATCCGGTTTTGAAAATTCTCAAGTTTTTTCTCTTCATTCATAATAAAAAAGCGCTTCCATATTTTTGTTCATTAATGAAACATAGTCACCTTCGGAATCATTCACAAGAAGAATAAAGTCAAAAAACCGGAAAAAATTTTCAACAGGGTGTAAGGATTGGTTAAAAAAAGGATCATATAAGAAAGAGAATTTGCAAAACTGATTATTCATCAAAAGAGGAGTTGCTTGTGAAGCGGGAAACAAAAAGAAATGTGAGAAATCAACTTTTAACTAAAAAAGCGGAGGGAATATTCCGCAAAATGGCAATGGATATAAGCAATATAGAGAATGTGGGAAGCTGGGCTGAAACTACAGGCGTTTCAAGAACCTGGCTGTACCATGCGATGAACAGAACCTACGGTAAAAATCCCAAGCAACTGATCAGGGATAAAAGGTATGAAAAGATTATAGAAGTGATAGAAGGTGACCCCGACGCTTGCGGTTACCATGTGGCAAATTCAGCCGGACTGCCGGATGAAAAAGCGTTGTATAAATTTTTGGCGAATCATTTTGATACGACATTTACGGCCCTGCGCCTCGATGTATTGAACTCGGGTAACCCGGATCATCATAAAATGAACAAACCGGATAAAAGTTTAACAAATCGGATAAGATAAATGCTTGTTTTAATTAAAAATTGGTGCTTAATTATTGTCAGACTATTTGATCAGCGAGAGGCAGTAAATCGATGTCAGTTAGTCTGCATAAATCAAAACAAAAACTAATCATTGATGAGGTATAGATATGAAAAAAACAAAAATCGCAATTCTGTGTACGGTACTCGCCGGTGTTATGATGCTGATTGATATGGCATTTCCTAATAATGCCAGGTCAGGATTGATTATTTGCCCAAATTCAACTGTATTTTGTGAAGTTACAGTAACAGATACACCATATGGATCTTTCAAGGTTACTTCAGAAAAAGGGCCGAACGATCCAGCTGTTCAGATAACAGGCGATATTCAAACCAATTAATGAAATGAAGAACTGCATGATTAAAACTGTTGCTTATGTTGCATTGGTTTTAACAATCATATTCATGGCAATGGTTTACAACCAGGATGAAGCGGAAGCGAGCGCTGGAGTATGTGAAACGGCGGAGTCATATGGCCTTTGTGTCGGTGACGGAGCCAAATGCACGATAAAAAAAGGGTTTTTAACCTTTAAGTGCGGCAAGGATCCCAATGGTAGTGCATTGGAAATTGACTTTTAAAATAGCGGGCGTGAACTTCGGTTCATGCCCGTTTAAAATACTGAATAGTGAGAATGAACAAATCTATAATGGGCAATTTTTTACTGTTCCTTTCTGTAATATGGCTGATTTCTTGTCACGGGGATAATTCCGTACAAAGAGATTTCAATTATTTATACAAGGCTACACTGATTGATGAAAAAGCTCCTGAACGGATTTTAAAAAAGGATGTGTACAATAAAATAAAAAAAGTGGATATCCCGCCCTATGTTGGAAATTTAAGAGAGCTTGCAGTTGACGGGGATACAATCTATTTCAGTGATACCGAATCGGTTTATCGATATTTTGACGGAAAATTTAAAATTGCTTTTACTCCTGATAAAGGGAGAGGGCCGATGGAAGTACCGCAAATATTCAGATTCGAAATTCGTAACAATATAATTGCAATCTCGGGATATCCTGATCTGAGGCTCATGATTCATGATCTATCAAGAGATGTGAGTAATTTGATTATGACACAGTATAGAAGCGATGTGATGATTGATGAAAATTCGTATATCTATGGTGAAAATAGTTCAAACATTTCTGGGAATATGTTTAATAAATTTTCTTCAAACGGTGATAGTTTAAAAAGTTTTGGGAACCTGTTTAATAATCAAGCACAGAGTTTAGATATGTTTGATTTCTATTGGAGCTATAATTCAAAGCACGATTTGATTTTTATCGGATTTATGTATGTTGGCTATCATGTAGCTTTGACGACAGACGGGGAAGTAAAATATTCAATGCATAGCATTCACCATCCCGGGCGTTATCCGGTGATTACAACCCAGGGCGGGTACCGATTTGTAGATGATGGCGGAATCAGCATTTTAAGGCAACTTACCACTGCCAATGACGAGCTGCATGTCTACACGGCGCATGCAGCAGACAAGAAAGGTGAATATTACGGAGCCTTGGTTGAAGTTTTTGATGTGCCCACCGGTAAATACAAATTTTCGTACGTACTTGATGAAGTGCTGCACTGGCCGATTCTGTTACTCGATGATTATGGTCTTGTAGCAGTGAACCAGGATTATGAAATGGTATTTTGGGAGAGAAATCAATGAAAAGGCAAAACCTTTTACTCATCTTTGTTTCAGGCCTTTTGGTCATGTTTTCATATACTCTGGTCAATAAAATGGGTAATCCGGATTATCTCGCTTATTCAATCGGGAATTATCCGGTTTACAAATACTTATTAAGTCATTTTATGGCCCCGGAGCCGGTGGCTTATTCAGTGATTTTGCTCGAGTTCTTTTTGATACTATCTTTTTTTCTGTTTCAAATGAGGCATTCAATGATTTTCTGTTCCGCACTGCTCGGGTTTTACGTGCTGAACCTGGTTTCGCTCACTATTGAAAACGAGGTCTTCGACTGCGGATGCGGATTGTTTTATAAATCACTTAACCCAAAGTATATGATCTTTTTTGACCTGTTGCTCATATCTGCCTTATTCCAGTTTTTAGTAAAGGTAAATTCTGATAAAACATATTATCTGAAGGGCATTGCCAAACTTTACAGTGATAAACTTGCACGTTCCTGATTATCCTGTCTGATGGATGATACAATTGCAAAAAGTCATAATGTACTTATATCAAAAAAAAAGACGCCTTCTTCTAAAAAAGGCGTCTTTCAAATGTGTGGGTTAAAGATATTATTTAATAAGCATCATTTTACGAACGTCGGTAAAACTGCCGGCTTCAATCCTGTAAAGATACAATCCACTCGAAAATCTTGAGGCATCAAACGTTACCGAGTGAGAACCTGCAGACTGTAGTTCACTATTCACAAGTACTGCCACCTGTCTTCCCAATACATCGTATACCGTAAGCTTTACGCTTGCATTTTGCGGAAGTGAGTATTGAATTTGTGTCGATGGATTGAACGGATTCGGAAAGTTTTGCTCAAGGCTGAATTCTTCGGGCAAGGAGCTGAATAATTCATCATTTG
>CAYPZI010000034.1:0-25514 GCA_964415185.1 uncultured Balneolaceae bacterium
AAAATCTACTGGAAAAAAAATATTCTGCTGCTCTGCGTGCTCTTATCTGTCTGGTTTTTGACAGCATTTGTACTCGGTATTTTGATGGTTGATTTTTTAAATCAATTTCAATTTTTCGGTTTTAAACTCGGTTTCTGGATTGCCCAGCAAGGCTCACAGTTCGTTTTTATCTTCCTGATCTTTATTTACGTCTATAAAATGAATAAGCTCGATAAAAGCCTCGGGTTTGATGAAATTGAGGAGTAAATGGATATTCAAGCCTGGACTTTTCTGATTGTCGGCCTCACCTTTGCGATATACATTGGGATCGCTATCTGGGCAAAAGTTGCTACAACCAGTGATTTTTACATTGCCGGCAGCACGGTTCATCCCCTGGCTAACGGGATGGCTACGGCTGCAGACTGGATGTCGGCTGCTTCCTTTATTTCAATGGCCGGTGTGATTGCTTTTATGGGCTATGATGGTGCTATCTACCTGATGGGGTGGACAGGCGGATATGTACTCTTAGCATTAATGCTTGCTCCGTATCTTAGAAAATTTGGAAAATTTACGGTACCGGATTTTATCGGCGACCGGTATTATTCATCCACAGCCCGTATGGTTGCTGTTTTATGCGCTGTGTTCATTTCATTTACATATGTGGCCGGACAAATGCGGGGAGTTGGCATTGTATTTTCCAGGTTTCTCGGAATTGGTATCACAGAGGGAGTTGTCGTGGGGATGATCATTGTTTTTTTCTATGCCGTTATGGGAGGGATGAAGGGAATTACCTATACCCAGGTTGCCCAGTACTGTATTTTAATATTTGCCTACCTTGTTCCGGCCATTTTTATATCCATACTAATAACCGGTAATCCAATTCCTCAGTTGGGTTTTGGCAGTACATTAAATGACGGAAGCGGACAGTTTCTGCTGGAGCGCCTGGACGGTTTAAGCAGGGATCTCGGATTTGATGCATACACAGAAAGATCAAAATCAAAAATTGACCTGTTTTTCATTACGGCTGCTTTGATGGTTGGCACGGCCGGATTGCCTCATGTTATTATCCGTTTCTTCACGGTTCCGAAAGTAAAAGATGCCAGGATATCAGCAGGATATGCACTTGTTTTTATCGTACTGCTTTACAGTACGGCACCTGCCATTGCAGCATTTGCCAAAACAAATCTTTTGTCAAGTTTGGACAACACCGAATATACTGAATCTCCGGAGTGGTTTTACAACTGGGAAAATACCGGCCTGATCACCTTTACGGATAAAAATGCAGACGGCTTAATACAGTTCAGGGCGGATGAAAATCAAAATGAACTTCAGATTGATCCCGATATCATTGTATTGGCAAATCCTGAGATTGCTCAGCTTCCAAATTGGGTAGTGGGATTGGTTGCGGCAGGCGGACTCGCAGCAGCATTATCAACTGCAGCCGGCCTGCTCCTGGTTATCTCCACTTCTATTTCTCATGATTTACTCAAACGTACGCTGATGCCATCTATCACTGATAAAATCGAACTTTTCATAGCCAGGATAGCGGCTGCAGGTACTGTTGTGGTTGCAGGTTACCTTGGAATTAATCCACCCGGTTTTGTTGCCCAGACAGTTGCTTTTGCCTTCGGACTGGCTGCAGCATCTTTTTTTCCTGCTATTTTGCTTGGAATTTTTTACAAACGGATGAATAAACAAGGTGCTATTTCAGGAATGTTAGTTGGTATTATTTTCACGGCATCCTATATCATCTATTTTACCTTTATCAATCCCGGGCAAAATAATTCCGATTATTGGTTTTTCGGTATATCCCCGGAAGGAATAGGTACTCTCGGTATGATCTTAAATTTGGCGATGGCGGTCACGGTTTCATCATTAACAAAGAAACCACCGGAAGAAATAGGGCAGATGATTGAAGAAATCCGGGTACCAAGGGGAAGTAAACCAATGGGATAAAATAAAACAGTATTATAATAGTAAATAATCCATCTATGCGTAAATCAGGTAGAGGATAATCGCAATTGCCGTAAAATTTATGATACTGAGAGGAAGCAATTTGCTCCAGCCAAGTTTCATCACCTGGTTGTATTTAAATCTTGGAATCGTCCATCTAACCCAGATAAAGAAAAACACAAAAAATGCTGTTTTGCCAGTAAATACGGTTATATCGAGAACTGTTTTCAATGTACCTGACATTTCGGGTAGCCAATAACCGGCAAAAGGCAGGTGATAACTGCCGAAAAAAAATGTTGTCATCAGCATTGAATTGATAACTACATGCATATACTCGGCAAGGAAAAACATTCCGAACTTCATAGAGCTGTATTCAGTATGGAAGCCGCCAACGAGTTCCTGTTCTGCTTCGACAAGGTCAAACGGAGTACGATTGGATTCGGCAAAAGCTGCAATAATGAAAATAACAGCTCCTACAGGATTCAAAAATACGAACCACCAGTTTTCCTGGGCAACGGCGATATCAACAACGCTCAAAGAACCCACAAATAAAATAACTGAGGCAACAGCGACACCAAGTGGCAGTTCATAGCTGATCATTTGAGCAGCAGCCCGAAGCCCGCCTAAAAGAGAATATTTACTGTTGGACGACCACCCCGCGAGAGTGACTCCATAAACCCCCAGCGACGCGATCGCCAACAGATAAAGAACTCCTGCATTAATATCGGTTACAAATATTCCTTCTCCAAATGGAATTACAGCTACAGTCATCAGTGCCGTCACAACAGGAATCATAGGGGCAATGGTATGAATTAATCGATATCCCTGTATAGGAGTTACATCTTCTTTGAGCAGCAATTTAACGACATCTGCTATAGGCTGAAGCAGACCAAACGGCCCAACTCTGTTTGGTCCAATTCGATTTTGTATAAAACTGGCTACACGTCTCTCTGCATATACGGCGATTGCAGCGGAATTGAGAAGCATGAAAAGTGATATGCCCAAAATAATATAGGATGTAATTGTAACCTCGGCCATTTATTAAATCAGTTAGTTTTAACTTTTTTCTTTTCTGCGAGTGGAATTCCTGATTCTTCATCCATACGGTTATAAGACACACCATCAAATGCAGGAATTGCGTTTGAAATTTCTTCCATAATTTCACGGCCGCTGCGATGTTCAAAATCAAGCCCTAATCTTTCACCAAGTGAAGTGAGACTATCCCAAAGCGGCAAACAATCTATCTTATTACCGGCACTTACCCAATTGTCAAAACTGGTGCCGTAACGGTCGAGCCGGCCTTCGCTCATCTCAAGGTTCAATCGCCTGTTGGTGTACGTTGTTTCCTTGGCAGGAAACGTTCTCTGGATGCGCCCATCAACGTTGATATAACTCGCAGCATGTTCTGCGGCCGTTGTGATGGGTATTGTGAGATCAGAAAGCCGGGAAGTCTCGGATTGATTCGTTCCAAAAAAGACAAAAAACCGCTCTTTCAAATTATCCTGTCCGATGATACCCCTGTCGATGAGTTTGTCGTTTAACACCAGCACCAAATCCGATTCTGAAATCAGTTTTTTCAATTGATCTGCACTTTTCTGTTTTAGGCCAATATAGCGGCAGCCGTTGGTATTTGGCGCATTGTCATCAGTAATTAAAAATCCATCTCCGCTGCCCTCATCGATATCTGTTGTAAATAACGGAGTGTTGGCGCCAGTAAGATTCGAAAGCTTAAGGAAGAGATAATTCTCTTCAACTGATGCGTGCGGGCTTCCAATAAACAATATTTTTCGAGGGTCTATTGCTTCAAATTTTTCTGCCAGCGTTTCCAAAGCATTATTCCAGGATGATTTCACACTTTCACCATCCAGCAGATATGACGGTTTTGAAAGGCGGTTTTCGTTGAAAATCCTATAGGCATCACGGCTTACATCAGGAATCCAATAATCATTGACCTCAGGATTAGATCTTGGTGTAATGCGTAAAACAAGATTGTCTCTGGTCCATAAATCAATATTGCAACCCTTGCCGTTGCTGATATCAATGCTCGGAGTCTGGTTCATTTCCCAAACTCTTGCCCTGAAGCGAAAATCGGCTGACGTAAGAGCGCCGACAGGGCAGAGGTCAACTGTATTCAGGGAATAGGAGTCATCAAATTCCCTTCCGGGTGCTGTAATAGGATAATTTTTATCACCTCTTGAGACGATTGTTAGCTGATGCGTTTTACTGATTTCATCCGTAAAGCGCACGCATCTTGTACAGTTTATGCATCTTTCTGCATCGAGTACGACTCTCGGGCCTAACTGAACCCGTTTAGGCTTGTGAACTTTCTTTACTTCAAAACGGCTTCCTTCCGGGCCGTATTTGTAGGTTTGAATCTGTAAGGGACATTCACCGGCCTGGTCACAAATCGGGCAATCCAGCGGGTGATTGATCAGAATAAACTCAAGATTGTCTTTCTGAGCCCTTTTTACAAGCTCATCGGTTCTTTGGGTTTTTACAACCATCCCGTCATCCAGATTCGTGTTGCATGAAGTCATCATTTTGGGAAACCATCGGATGACACGTTCGCCGTTTTCATCCAGTTCAAACTCACCGGTTTCCCTGTCTTTCAGGGGCATGCCAACTTTAACCATGCACTGCCGGCAATTAGCCGGGATAGACATGGCGGGATGATAGCAGAAAAAGGGTACTTCAATACCCGTGTCGAGCATGAATTGCAGTAATTTATGCTCGCCTTCATATTCATATCTGTTCCCGTCTATAAAAACTTCAGCCATTTTTAATCCGTTGTGTCTTGGAATATTTAAGTTGGTTAATCAATACAGAGGTTTACATTCAATTATTTACGCGACTGCGTGAACCGATTTTTTACATCTGGCTTCAAATTCATCCCTGAACCGGGTTATGGTATGACGCACAGGCCAGGCTGCGGCATCAGCCAGTGCACAAATGGTACGGCCTTCCATTTGTGTGGTAACATCAAGCAAGAGGTCGAGATCTTTAATTTCACCTTCTCCTTTTTTTATTCTGAGCATCACTTTCTCCAGCCAGCCAGTGCCTTCCCGGCAAGGGGTACATTGTCCGCAGGATTCATGATGATAAAAATGAGTAATTCTCCAGAGCATATCCACCATATCGGTATCTTCGTCCATAACAACCATACCTGCAGTGCCGAGCATTGTGCCGACTTCCCGCAACGAATCACTGTCCATAGTCACGCCATCAAGTTGATCAGCTCTCAAAACAGGGGTAGAAGAACCCCCCGGAATTACGGCTTTTAAATTTTTTCCGTTTCTGATGCCTCCCGCCACTTCATGTATGAGGTCGAGAACAGGCACGCCTGAAGGAAATTCATAAACACCGGGCCTGTTTACATGTCCGGATATTCCATACAATATAGGCCCGGGATGATTTTCAGCCCCTACACTTTTAAACCAGTCGGCTCCTCTATTGATCACACTAACAACATGAGATAGCGTTTCAATGTTATTAATTGTTGTAGGCCGCCCCCATAATCCTTTTTGGGCTGGAAAAGGCGGTTTCACCCGCGGATATCCCCGTTTGCCTTCGAGTGATTCAAGCATGGAAGTTTCTTCACCACAAATGTAGGCGCCTGCACCGGAATGCACATAAAAATCAACACTGTAATCGCTGTCCATTATGTTTTTTCCGATGTACCCTTTATCGTAGGCATCCGAAATGGCCTTTTCCATCATTCTGATATACTCTCCGTATTCACCACGGATATAAACATAAATCGTGGTAATTTGCATTGCATAAGCTGCAATTAATGCACCTTCGATAAACACATGAGGATTGTATTCAAAAATCTTTCTGTCCTTAAATGTGCCGGGCTCCGATTCATCGCCATTGCAGGCAAGATACCTGGGTTTTCCATCGGCAGGCGGCATGAATGACCATTTCAGGCCTGCATTAAAACCTGCGCCACCCCGGCCGCGGATATTTGCTTCCTTAACCTCATCCACAACGCTTTTGGAATCCGGCCATTTGTCTTTATCCTTTAAAACAGTTTTAAGGGCTTTGTAACCGCCGTTTTTTTCATACACATCAATTTTGTGCAGATCAGGAATGGCAGGGATTAATACAGGTTCATAATTTTTCCAGTCAACAGCCATATCAATGTTCTTCTTTGTTTAGTAATGGCATTTTCATCTGTTCGTAATTCACCTCTTTTCCTTCTTTTAATGAGTCAATCACAAGATCAACTTTCTCCGGTGTGAGATGATTCACATATTTGTCATTGGTTACCTGCATCATGGGGGCATAACCGCAGGCACCTAGACATTCCACTTCCTGAACTGAAAACATACCGTCTTCAGTGGTTTCACCGGCTTTAATTCCCAATTTATCTTCAATGTGATGAAGTATGTCGTAGCCGCCACAGAGCTGGCAGCTAAGGCAGGTGCAAACATCCAGCACATATTTTCCCATCTCCTTTTTGTAATATTGAGTATAAAACGAAGCCACCCCATGCACATGGGCTTCAGGAAGATCGAGAGTTTTAGCGACAAGTTTTTGAACCTCTTCATTTACATGACCAAACTTTTTCTGGGCTAACCAGAGTACCGGAAGCGTAGCCGGCATTACTTCAGGATACTTCGCTTTTATTTTGTCGATCTTAGTGATCTCTTCTTTGTTAAATTCGTACGTCATATTTGTATTTATTTATCTGCTTCGCCAAGTACAGGGTCCATGCCGCCGATAATAACCACAGTATCAGCGACCATTTCGCCATCCAGAATATTTTCAAGAACCTGAAGATTACAAAATGACGGGGCTTTTATTTTGAGCCTCCATGGATGTCCTGTTCCGTCACTTTGAATAAAATAACCGAGTTCACCTTTGGGTGCCTCAACGGCATGGTAGGATTCGGCTCCTTCGGGCGGACATATACCTGTATCCGTCATCATAAAATCGTGAATCATACCTTCCATGGAATAATATACTTCATCTTTTGATGGGTAAGCCTGTTTGGCATTATCGGTTCTTACGGGCCCCTTCGGCAATTTTTCAAGACATTGGTAAATGATTTTGATGCTTTCATGCATTTCTTCCATTCTCACGAAATACCTTGCCAAATTATCACCTTCGAGCCTTGTGGGAACTTCAAAATCCACTTCTTCATAACGGGCATACGGTGCAAATTTCCTTATATCGTATGCATAGCCGGCAGCTCTGAGCACAGGGCCGGTTGCTCCGATAGCAAGTGCCTTTTCGGTTGGAAGCACACCTACATTTTCATTTCGATCGATAAAAATCCGGTTGCGATCCAACAATTTGTGCCAGTCCTTCAGCTCTTTCGGGAATGTCTGTGCAAATTCTTTGATTAAAGACATGGCACTTTCGTTAATATCGTTGGCCACGCCCCCGATACGGGCGTGAGATACTGTAAAGCGGTGCCCTGTGAGGTGATCCATAATATCATAAATTTTTTCCCTTTCCCTGAATGTCCAGATAAAGAAAGAGACGGCACCGGCATCCATGACAAGTGTACCCAGCCACAATAGATGCGATGATATACGGGCCAGTTCGCACCCGATCATACGAATGTAATGTGCTCTTTCGGGAACTTCTACATCTGCTATTTTTTCAACAGCTGCACAGAGAGCCACATTATTACTGTATGGAGACAGGTAATCCATCCTGTCGGTATAGGGCATAAATTCCTGGTAGGTTTTATTCTCTGCTATTTTTTCAACACCGCGATGCAGGTAACCAATGTCAAGCTTAACTTTTTCAATTGTCTCCCCATTTAACTGAAGTACCATTCTTAAAACACCATGAGTTGCCGGATGCTGCGGCCCCATGTTAAGAATCATTTTAGCATTGAGTGGATCGCCGTCATCCAGCTCTTCAATTGTGGTGTGTTTATCCTCCAGGCTTCTGTAAAGAGTGTTCTGATGTTCTTTAAAAAAAGTAGGTTTTACCTTCGATGTAATATCTTCTAATTTCATATCGTCTGATTATTCAGGATCAGGTGTTGTAGCGGGTAATTCAATTGAGCCGGGAATGCCAAGCAGAGGAAATTCCTTTCGCAGCGGATAATATTTAAAATCTTCGGGCATATAAATTCTTCTCAAATCAGGATGATTTCTGAACCTGATTCCAAACATATCGTAAACTTCCCGCTCAAACCAATTAGCAGCCGGCCATATATCTGTAACCGAATCTACTTCCGGATTATCTTCTTCGCATCTTATTTTCAAAAAAAGACGGGATCTGTCTCTCAGTGAAACAAGGTTATAAATAACTTCAAACCGCTCATCGTCAGTGTATCTGTCTGTGCCAAATATATCACCCAGGTAAACATACCGGAATTCATCAAATAAATATCTGCACACATTTTTTAAGGCATTAGCCTCCAGCCTTGCAAAAGTATCACCCGAAGATTGATAAATCTCAATCAGGTCTTCCGTAAAATTTTCAGATAATCCGTCAATTGTTTTCTGAAGTTTTTCCGTCATTTCAAGTTTTTTGTTCATATCAGGTATCCAACAAAACAGAATGTTCAGATTTAATTTTGTCCTGTATTTTCATTAGTGCATGTAGAACAGCATCAGGCCGGGGCGGACAGCCGGAAACATAAGCATCAACCGGAAGAAAGTTGTCAACGCCCTGTACAACTCCGTAGCACCGGTGCATTCCACCGGTAGAAGCACATGCCCCCATGGCAATACACCATTTAGGGTCAGGCATTTGATCCCAAATTCTCCTGATTGCATGCGACATTTTATAAGAACACCAGCCGGCAACAATCATTACATCACTCTGTCGGGGCGAAAAGCGAAAAACCTCTGATCCGAACCTTGAAACATCATATCGGGGGCCGGCAAACGCCATCATTTCAATAGCACAGCAGGCAAGTCCCATAGGCATTGGCCAGGCAGCATTAGCTCTTGCCCAGTTAATTATTGTATCGATTTTTGTGGTGAGATATCCCTCACCCATTGCACTTTCAATTCCCATAATTAAATTTCATTTGATGATTTGAGCTCTGTGAAATCCCAATCCAGGGTTCCTTTTTTAAGAGTATAAATGAGCCCTATAAATAACACTGCTATAAAAAATATCATCGCGAAAAACGTTCCGGTATCGAAACTTAAAAAACGAACCGCCCATGGATAAATAAACACGACTTCAAGATCAAAAATGATAAATTCCATCGCAACCAGGTAAAATGCAATTGAATATCGTGAACGCGCTTCACCTACCGGATCCATTCCACTTTCATATGGATTCAGTTTGTTCCTGTTCGGACGGTGAGGCCCAAGAATTCTTGAGAGCGTCATCAACACAAAAGCAAGTACAATTGTTATGATGACTAACACTAAAATGGGTATATAATTTTCAATCATGCGAAATTATTTTAAGAAACAAAATTACCGTCAATGAATTCAAATATCAATGTTGAAATTAAACGAATATAGCGTTTCTGGAATGCAATATTGTACTCTGCCGGTAAAAAATCATTATTTAGATTGATTTTAAATGTCGAATAAAATTAAGGAAACGATTTTTCAATTATAAGGATTTATTGAGTTGAATTATAAATCATTTACAATCACATATGGTTCTTTTGTTTACGGTTATTGCCCTGATTTCTTTCACAGCTCCCGATTCAACAGATTCGGCGGAAAAATTTAATGACTACCGGGAAAATCTTGAAGAGGGGATTCATGCTTTTTACAAAGCCGACTGGCCTGAAGCGCGAAGTTATTTTGAGTATTTGAAAAAACAGTATCCCGATGATCCGAGAGCTTACTTTTTTGATTCTATGCTACCATTCTGGAGCTATTTTTTTGTTCACAGAAATGAATCCAATGCTTCCGATTTTATGAATGCTTCCGAATCGGCTATTGAAATAAGCAGACAGTTTCTGAAAGAAAATCCATCTGATACAACATCTGTTATGTTACTTAGCGGACTCTTTGGCTACAGGAGTCTTGTATCTGCCGGTGAGGGCGAATATAAGGATGCCATTCAAAATGCAATTCAGGGGTTTGGCTTTACAAGGAAACTGCTTGCACTTGAGCAAATGAAAGAAGAAGCAAGAATCGGAAGAGGCTTGTTTTTGTTTATGGTTGGCAATGTACCTCGTGAATTAAAGTGGATGACCAACATGTTTGGCTTAAGCGGCGATAAATCAGCCGGCCTCAGAGAACTTGAGTTAGTTGCCAAATCAAAATCTTATGCCCGTTTTGATGCAAAGATGATACTTGCTTATCTATATCGCGGAGAGAAAAAATTTGAAAACACACTGGAACATCTCGATGAATTGCTTAAAGAGTTTCCCTCAAATTCCATTTTCCATTTTTTTAAAGCTGAAACTTTGGAAGAGATGGACAAAAAAGAACTTGCCGCTAACTCGTACAAGGAAGTAATCGAAATTGATCACGAATATTTTAAACCGCTTGTCGATGAAAGTAAAAAGAAACTCATTAATTTCAGTATGTTAGGTTACCTGAATTAGGGGAGAGATATTTTTTAATGTTTTTTGCCATAAAAATTTTCTTTCTTACCGGTTAGGAAACTACGATACAAAATCGTGTATGGTGAATGAGTTACAGTTAGGTTACCAGAAATTTATTACGGCAGCAATCATAACTATTCTGCTCAAACTGTTTATAGCTCCTGCTGTTACGGGCCAAATTATAGTTAGTGATGTCGATTTTACCCGTATACTTTTTTCGGAAAACGAGGAATACACAGGATCGGGTATCCAGGTATTGAATCTTCATAATTTAAAAATCTCCGGTAAACATGCATTTCTGACATCCGGTTATCGCTTCCCATGGAGTGAGTCAGTTGATGCGGCAAAGGGAGAAGCAAAACCCGTTTATAAAATCTCTGAAATTGACGGTATAACAGCTCTTGTTTTGGATTTAAATAAAGAGAAAAACGCTGTTTTTGGCACCTTCAAAATCAAAAATAATACAGAAAACCTGCTTGAAGGCTTTAGCTTGACCTTTAACTGGGCCGTTAAAGGGGAAAGTGAAATCAATTTGGTTTATACATACAAATCACCTTTTTCCGGGATGAAAACCGCACAAACCACCGGCTCAGAATTGATACCGGAAGAAAGGAAAAATGGTATGATTTCAATACAAGAAAAAGTTTCAATAAATGATATACTTCTGAAGCCTGATGATGAACTTACATTCAGAATAATTTTGAATTCAAATACAGATCATTCAGTAATTGGATTAGAAGGTATTGATGTTAAGCCTTCAATGTTTAAAAATGAGAAATCCATAAATGCAGGTTCGGTTCTAATATCAGAAGTTTTGCCGGTAGTAGAAACGCCGGATGGTGAAATCCAGTTTATTGAGATTTATAACGCATCGAGTGACCCCATTTCTCTCAAAGGCATGGAGTTTGTTACTCAAAACTATACGGGGATGATAGAAAAGGATATTACGCTTGAGCCGCATCGTTTTTTCGTTGCAGGCAAGTCGGGCATCTCAAATTTATCTTTTCAATTTGACTACGAATTACAAGACCTGACTTTATCTCCGTCAGGGGGATCCCTGAAAATCGTTTATATGAACCGTGAATTGGCAAAAGCTTCATACAATTCCATATCTGGCCTCAATTCATGGGAATTGACTGAATTTGCCGAAGCCTATGACGGGTACTCCGGTATGAACTTTTTCAGAGAATCCGATGAATTGTTGACAGAAGGGATCAAGGCATCGCCTGGATACGCAGGTAAGAGCCTCAGAATTTTTACGTACTATTTAGACACCCATGCGTGGTACCTGTTAAGTGCTCCGGGTACACTTGCCAACTCACTTAATAAAAATTTCAGATACCCACTCTACTCATTGAAGTACGAAGATGAACGGGAAGATTCTTTTTGGAATCCCGTTTCAATAAATGAAATTAATGATGGACAGACTGTATTATTCCACGTCTCAGAAGAATTCCCCGGTAACAAATTAACGGCAGTTGAAAACTCGTTGCAATCCGAATTTTACTATCATCCGGCTTCTAATTTACCGTTTTCAATTGCAGGCAATCCGTTTCCACATTCCATTACAACAGCAAACCTGCAACTTGAAAACGGAGAATCGTTTTCAGGGGCAGTCCAGGTTTGGAATCCTCAGGATGAAACTTTTGAGGTAGTAAAAACCGGCAGCAGAGATTCAATTTCTGCCTGGCAGGGTTTTATTTATCAATCCAACAGTAGCGAGTCCGGCATTGTAGTAACAAAGAATCCCGGAAATACCGTTGACCAGAATTCGCCTTCCATCTCGTTTGGGCTTTCAGTGGGCAATGAGAGAGAATCACCGAATACAGACCGTGCTGCTACAGTTGAATTTGATTTGAGTCAGGGCTCAGAAAAAAATAATTATCACAATAAATCTTTACCCAAATTTTTTCCGATATCAATCCATAATCAAAGTAACCGCGAAAATTTTGCACTGCTCTATATCACGGAAACAGAAAATTCTGCCCCAAAATCTTATTTGAAATTTATAAATCAACAGTCGCGGCCGGTTTCAGAATTTTATCTATCGGCATACTCTTCAAGCTTCGGGAGTAATGGAACACTCAACTGGAATATGCAGAACATGAGCCAGGCAAGAGAAGAATTTATACTTCATGATATAAAAACCGGCGAGCAGTTAATCATGAATGATGAGGGCAGGTACACATTTACATTTGCCCAGGATGAAATCAACTTACTGCCAACAACAAGCAATACACCGGAATTGACTGTAATCGGGGAAAATAAAATTAAACCAAGATTTAGAGTTGAAATAAAATCTGTTCAAACGGAAAATATTATAAACGAATCGACAGGAGAAGAGATACCCGATAAAATCGTACTTGATCAAAACTATCCGAACCCGTTTAACCCGGCAACAACAATCAGGTTTTATTTACCTGAACAGACAGCAGTAAAAATATCGGTGTTTAATATTGTTGGACAGAGAGTGGCTACGCTGGTTGAAAACGTTTTATCCGAAGGTGACCATTCTATCACCTGGGATGCATCTGAAATGCCAAGCGGAATTTATATTGTGCAGCTTGAAACAGGAAACAGGGTACTAACAAGAAAAATGACCCTTCTAAAGTGAATTATTTTTGTGAAAATTATCATATTTATAAAAAAATTAACCTGTAAGAACGGAGTTATATTCAAAATTTTTTATGTTATAGCTAAGATCCGTAAGTCATCCCGAAGGTGTTCGGGATTCTCAGGTGAAGATCCGTTTAAATGATTAGAAACCAACAAGTCATCCGATGACTTGCGGGTATTGGGTTATAACTAACTTATCATCACTTTTTAATTAAAAATTTATATCTAAATCTAAAATGCAGTTTAAAAAGGCTCAGGGTGTAACAATCCCTGAAATCGGATTGGGAACGTATAAGCTAATTGGCAAAGAGTGCAAAAATACAGTTCGTCAAGCTCTTGACATCGGGTACAGACACATTGACACGGCCCAGATGTATAAAAATGAAAGAGAAATCGGAGAAGCCGTCAAAAAGTCCGGCATTGACAGAAGCAAATTATTTATTACTACCAAGACATGGTACACAAATCTTGAACATGACGATGTTTTGCATGCAACTGAAAACAGCCTGAAAGAATTACAAACTCCTTATGTAGACCTTCTCTTAATACACTGGCCAAATTCCCAGGTTTCTATCAGGGAAACATTTGAGGCTATGCTGCTTCTCAGGGATCAGGGAAAAGTACTGAACATCGGTGTGGCTAATTTTCCGCTATCGCTTCTGAAAGAGGTAATTGAAGAGTACAGGATTCCTCTGTTTACCGACCAGGTTGAATTTCATCCTTTTCTTGACCAGATAGATCTGCTTGATTATTCATACGAACACGATTTTTTAATAACAGCTTATAGCCCGTTGGCACAAGGTGAAGCTGCAAGCCATGATAAACTAAAGCAAATAGGGGCAAATTATGGTAAAACCGCTGCACAAATTGCCTTAAGATGGCTGATTGAACAGGAAAATGTGATCGCTATACCGAAAGCATCTTCACAGGATCACTTGCGGGAAAATATTGATATATTTGATTTTACGCTAAGCGATGAAGACTTTGAAGCAATTGACAATCTTGAAAAAAATAACAGGTATGTCAATCCAAGTTTTGCTCCCAAGTGGTAAATAAATTGACAGTTATTTCTTTTTGAACAAACAGGTTACCGTTTGCATTTTAATGGTAGCTTAGGAAATATGCACACCGGTTATTTCTCAATCTGTAAGAATTAGAAGGCCAGTAGTTTCATTTAAAAATTCCCAATAAATCCAATATGTCATGGTAACTCACTATAATTTTTCAGCATTGCTTTGGATTGTATTTGCCATTTTTTTTATTTCATCGTGCAATGGAGAGCAAAATACCAGAGTACAGTCGCCGGATGGTAATCTTGTGGTTAATTTCTATGTAAGTGATGAGGGGCAACCTTTTTATGCAGTTGAATACAATAACGAGCCTTTGATAGAACGATCGGGCCTCGGCTACTCTTTTGCGGATCAGCCTGATTTAAACAGTGATCTTGAAATCAGTGGAATAAACAGGGCATCGCACGATGAATCCTGGGAAACCGTTTGGGGCGAAGTTCGTGAAATTCGAAATAACTATAATGAAATGTTGGTGCTTTTAAGAGAAAGCAACTTTCCAAACAGGGAGCTTGGGATTCGGTTCAGAGCGTATGATGACGGTTTGGGCTTCAGGTATGAATTGGATGCATCGGAAGGGGCAGACAGTATATTCGTAACAGATGAATTGACGGAGTTCAATCTTACTGCAGATCATACAACCTGGTGGATTCCGGCGGATCATGACAGTTATGAATATCTATATGAAACAACACCTTTGAGTGAAATTGATGCATCAAAATACAGTGACGAGAATAACCGGGCCGACAGGCATATCGCCAATTTTAAGGCCGCCAATACACCGGTGACAATGAGAACTGAAAACGGCACTCACATCAGCCTTCACGAAGCCAATTTGACTGATTATGCTGATATGACCCTTGCCGTTCAGGATAATTTTATACTGAAATCCGAACTGGTTCCCTGGAGTGACGGCATAGCTGTTAAGGCCGGAAACAGCTTGGAGTCGCCGTGGCGAACAATTCAGGTAGGTGATAACGCCGGTGAACTTATGACATCCTACCTGACTTTGAATCTTAACGAGCCTAATAAATTGGATGATACCTCCTGGATAGAACCTATGAAGTACACGGGAATCTGGTGGGAAATGCATATTGGAAAATCATCGTGGGGCCTTGGTGAGCTTGCAGAAGACTCATACAGCAGTGCGATAGGCGGACAGACCAATCACGGTGCAAATACGGATAATGCCAAATCCTATATCGATTTTAATTCAGATGCAGGCATCAGAGGGTTGTTAATTGAGGGATGGAACACCGGATGGGAGTATTGGGGAACCGACAGCCTCGGCTTTTTTGATTTCACAACTCCATACCCGGATTTCGACATTGATGAAGTTGTTAATTATGCCAGGCAAAACGATGTGGCAATTATCGGGCATCATGAAACTTCTGGACAGGCTGCTCCCTATGAAACCAGGCTGGAGCCGGCCTTTCAGCTTTACAATGATCTGGGTATTAAATCCGTAAAAACCGGTTATGCCGGAGCCATTGTTCCAGCCGGTGAAAAACATCACGGGCAGTTTATGGTACGCCACTATCGAAAAGTTGTTGAAACTGCGGCCAAATACAATATCGCAATCAATGCGCATGAGCCAATAAAAGCTACCGGGATTCGCAGGACCTTGCCAAATATGATGACACGTGAGGGAGTGCGCGGTATGGAATACAATGCCTGGAGTGATGGCAACCCGCCGGAACATACAACTATTTTGCCATTTACACGCGGACTTGCAGGCCCAACTGACTACACCCCCGGTATATTTGATATTCTCTTTGATCAATACAGAGATGAAGAACGGGTCTATTCAACTCTTGCCAATCAACTCGCATTATATATTGTGATTTACAGTCCCATGCAAATGGCAGCCGACCTCCATGAAAATTACAGAGTGAATGGAGATTTTCACCCGGCATTTCAATTTATCCGGGAAGTAGCTGTCGACTGGGATCAAACAGTAGTACCCGCTGCTGAAATTGGAGAGTTTGCTGTAGTGGCAAGAAAAGAGAGAGGAGGAGAACGATGGTTCGTCGGAGCAATTACAGATGAAAATGCCAGGACTTTAAGTGTTGCATTGGAATTTCTGGAAGAAGGCCGCGGTTATACAGCTACAATATACAAAGACGGTGAGGATGCAAATTGGGAGACAAATCCTCTGTCCTACGAAATAGAGGATAGGACAGTAGACTCAGAAACAGTACTTGAACTGTTGCTTGCCCCGGGAGGAGGGGCTGCCATTGAATTGCGTCCCCGTAATTAGAGTTAACTCCAAACTGTAATTGCTTCAGACAGGATTTTCTCATCTTTGGAATGGGATATTTTATGAAAATAGATGTCATCTTGATTTTTGGCTGCAAGTGAATCAATTACCTGTCCCGGTAAGCCCTCAGCTTTGTAGGTGATTTTAACTTCTCTGCATTTTTTCTTTTCGGAAATTGCCGGCTTCAATGTATCCAGCATCCATCTCAGATACACGGTGTTATTTACATGTTTGTTTAAATCTAGATCTGAATATTGAGCCCTGAAAGTGCTTTTGATTTCCGGGCCTGAAGCCTGATTATATTTTAATTTTAATGAGCCTTCAAAAAGATTTTTATTAACCTCCTTGCAAATATTTTCAACTTCCATTGGTATTTTAACAGGCCTTTTGGATTTCAAGTTTACAATTATCCATTCCGTAACCGCTTCTCCAATAATATTTTTTTGCCTGTCAAAAAGTTGAAAATCCCTGTAAGCTTTAAAACGATCGGCATTCGAAGGCCACGTATCAACCCTGATTTCATCTTTCCATCCCGGATAACGGTACATTTTTAAATGAAGTGATCTGAGGACCCATGTCAAATTATCTTTATTCAAAGTGTGAATATCAAAATTGAGGACATCTGCGTGATTTCCAGCCGTTTCCTGTAGTAAAACCAGAATTGAATCGAGCCTTGCCAGGCCGGTCATATCTGTTTCAAAGGCCCTGATTCGATACTTGTCGCTGTATTTGTGCATTTTCTTAATAGCTTCTTAACGCGTAATTATTATTTAGGTAAAGCAGTGAGTTTATAATCATTACGGTACTGAGGTGCTAATGTTTTAAATAATACACAAACGGGAAATTCAATCGATAGTGATAAACTTTATAAATTTTTTACGTATTTAAAAGTAGGAGTGTTTTATAAATTGCATCTCATTTAATTATAGGAAATAAGAATAAAATTACATTTCAGATTTTAAAAACGAAGTGAAAAAACTTTACAAATATGGAAATAACATCGGCTTTAATAACTATTCTTGTTTTATGGATGATGGTACTAATATGCATGTGTATCGGCCTCGAAAATATTCCGGATAAAAACCTGATTCATAAAAAATCCGGGGGATAAACTAAGCTTAGAATTGTGTCAGCTTTTAACCCGCAAAGTTTTATCTAAGGGTTGCTTCCATCTTCCTAAGATAGTGCCATTTCAGAGAGGGCACTTTGCGGGTTTTTGCCTGATATTACATCATTGAACGCCATTAGTAATCCAAAAGCTTTATAAGTGATTTTTCAAGACGTGACGATGCCAGGTATTGCTCTTCAAGGATTTTATTATGCGGAACAGGTGTATGAATGGAAGAACACCTGTAAATTGGTGCATCCAGGTTTTCGAAATATTTTTCACTGATACCTGCTGATATTTCACTCATGGGACCCATAACCTCCGAGGGTTCCTGAAGAAGTAAAACCTTCCCGGTATTTTTTATGGATTGCCCGATTGAATCCCAATCGATGGGAGCCAGAGACCGCAGGTCAAGTACCTGAACTGATCTGCCTTTTTTTTCTTCAATTTTTTCTGAAGCTTCAATTGCCCAGTCTACTCCCTGTCCGTATGTGATTATAACAGCATCATCACCCTCTTTTCTTACAACAGCCGACTCAATGTCAACTACTGAACATTGCCTTGTTACCCTCTCTTTCTTGCTGCGATACAGTTTTTTATGTTCAAAAAACAGTACAGGATCGGGATCGAAAAGGGATGTGTATAACATATTCTGGGCATCTTCGACAGTCGAAGGCACAAGAATCCGAAGTCCGCTGTGAGGCATGAACCATCCTTCAGGTGATTGAGAATGATACGGCCCTGCACCAACACCTGCGCCGTGAGGAGCCCTGATAGTGATATTGATTGGCGGCATCCATCTGTAACCGGATTTGGAAACATTGTTGATGATCTGGTTAAAGGCACATGAAATAAAATCGGCAAATTGCATTTCAATTACAGTCTTGAATCCAGCCAATGCAAGGCCGATTCCTGCTCCAACGGCTCCCGATTCAATTATCGGTGTATTCCGGATTCGATCCTTGCCAAATTGCTCCAGAAAACCTTCCGAGACCTTAAAAACCCCGCCATATTCGGCAATATCCTGGCCCATCATTAATAGAGATTCGTCTTCCTCAAATGCCTGTTTCAGTGCATGCTGAATTGCATCTATAAAGCGGCGTTCCGTTTTATCGACAGCTTGATTTCCGTTGTTCCTTTTTCCCCTGGAATAGTTCTTACTGAAAGCCGCACGCTTAACTTCATGATTTGCAGAATAACCGGGTTCTTCGGATTTCAGAGCTTTTTCCAAAGCCGGAGTAAATTCTTCTTTGATGTTATTTTTGATTTCATCAAAACCAGGCCGGCCGGCAACATATTCTTTTTCAATAAGCCATTTTTCAAACCGGTCCACAGGGTCTTTGGCTGCCCACTCTTCTTGCAAACTATCAGGAACATAAAAAGTGCCTGAGGCCTCTTCGTGTCCCCGAAGCCTGAAGGTTTTGGCCTCTATCATCACAGGCCTGCCAGATAAAGCCGTTTCTCTGGCATTTTTAACTGTATCCATAACTTCAAAAAGATTGTTTCCGTCAATGATGGCTCCCTCAATTCCATAGCCTGCTGCCCTGTCTGCCAGATTCTCACAGGCAAACTGTTCGGAAGTAGGGGTCGACAAACCATACCCGTTGTTTTCAATAATAAAAACAACAGGCAGATTCCAGACTCCGGCAAGATTCAATGCTTCATGAAAATCACCCTCGCTGGTGGCTCCGTCACCGCAAAAACTGAATGCAACGTTATTCTTTCCATTCAGTTTATTTGCAAGAGCAAGGCCGTTGGCTATTGGCATGGTTGCTGCCAGGTGTGAAATCATCCCGATAATTTTTTTTTCCGCAATGCCGAAGTGAAAAGAACGGTCACGGCCTCCCGTGTACCCGTCTTTTTTTCCAAAAAGCTGGCAAAATAAAGTATAATAATCTACTTCCCGCGAGGTAAATATGCCAAGATTTCGATGCATCGGCAGAATATAATCGTCAGGATCAGATTCGAGTCCGACTCCGACCGATATGGCTTCCTGGCCGATACCTGAAAACCACTTGGATATTTTATTCTGGCGCAGAAGTGTAAGCATCTTCTCTTCGATCATTCTTGGCTTGATAAGAGCTTTATACATTTCTAAAGCTGTGGACCCGGATATTTTTTTTGGAGCAGGTATCATAAATTTTAAAAATTCTGTGTAATTTGTATGTTTGACTGGCAAAACAACCAATAATTTCAACCGAATGCTAATAAAAGCAGTATGAATAACAAAAGAAGATTCTTAAATCAATATTTATCTAAAACATAAGTAACGTTTAATTTAATACGGAGAAAGATATTATAAATGGAAGCACTTGGCCGACAAATTTTAGTTGAATATTACGACTGTGACGACTCAAAGATTAACGATGTATCATTTATAGAACAAGCCCTTCTTAATGCAACGAAAGCATCGAGAGCAACAATTATCTCACACAATTTCCATAAATTTAACCCTTATGGTGTCAGCGGCGTTGTGGTAATTGCAGAATCACACATTGCCATTCATACCTGGCCGGAGTACAATTATGCTGCGGTTGATATTTTTACCTGTGGTGAAACAATAGACCCCTGGATCATTCAGGAATACTTGAAAGAACATTTTGATTCGAAAAATGTATCGAGTATGGAAATGAAAAGGGGATTATTCAAAGTGCCTCAAGGCCAGAAACTGCTATTCAAACCCGGTGCGGGCGTGATTCAGAATTGACCATTTTATTACATACATCCGGTTCTGGTTTTCTAAAAATCAACTCTAACAGTTAAACAATTTATTTTTTTGTACTTATGATGGTAAAGACACCCAATGTATTTTGTCTTGTAAAAGGAGCGGCAGAAGGCAATACTCGCCTGAATGCGTTCGACAATGCTCTTCTCGAAGCCGGTGTTGGAGATACAAACCTGATGCGGATGAGCAGTATTTTACCACCGGCTGCAATGGAAGTATCCGTTGGACAGCTAAACCTGCCCAAAGGAGGGCTCATTCCGCTGGCTTACGCAACTATTGACGGAGTGACTCCCGGCAGGCTCATCTCATCGGCCGTAGCCGTTGGCATTCCGGAAGATCCTTCCGAGCCTGGAGTGATCATGGAATTTGAAGACCATGCCTCACTTGACACCGTTGAAGATATTGTTCGACAAATGGTTATTGATGCTTTCGATTACAGGAAAAGAAAACTGAAAGAGATCAAATCAGTTGGAATTGAGCACAAAGTTATAAGAACGGGTGCAACCTTCGCGGCGGCTGTACTCTGGTACAAGTAAGCAAGAATTTTATGGTACATTACAATCTGCCATTATAATTATAAAACCACATAAAATTGCCACTTCAGTTTAACGAATATTACAACGGAAATACCGGCCTTACCGTAGGCATCAACAAATTATTATACTCCAAACAATCTGAGTATCAGTTGACCGAGGTATACGAAACAGATACCTGGGGAAACCTGATGACAATCGATGGCATGGTGATGCTTTCGGAGAGAGATGAATTTGTTTACCACGAGATGATTAGCCATGTGCCTCTTTTTGTGCATCCGGCTCCGGAGAAAGTATTGATAATCGGCGGGGGAGACGGCGGAACCGCAAGGGAAGTGTTGAAGCATCCGGGCGTAAGGCAGGTTGACATGGTTGAAATCGACAGAAATGTGGTTGAGGCTTCCAAATTGCATTTTCCCGGAGTGGGAGATTTTGAAAATCCGGCCTTAAACGTTCTTTTTGAAGATGGGATTGATTTTGTTGGCAAAGCAAATGATGAATATGATGTAGTGATCATTGACGGGTCGGACCCGGTAGGGCCGGCGGAAGGCCTGTTTACGGCTGATTTTTTTAGTGCCTGTCACCGCGCTTTAAAAAGCGACGGAGTTTTTACAGCCCAGACCGAGTGCCCATGGGTTCAAAGCTATCATCCAAGTATAAAAAAGGTATTCGAATCTCTCGAAGAACTCTTTGATCACTCTTCTATGTACCTGTGTTACATTCCTTTATATCCTGCCGGCATGTGGTCGATGGCATTTGCATCCAAAAAACACCAGCCGCATGATGAAAACGTTTATGCAAGAATTTCAAATTCAAATTTCGTAGATTCCCTTCGATACTACAATTCCCGGATTCATTCGGGAGCATTTGCCCTCCCGGGATTTGTTTCCGATATCCTGAAATAACACAATTGTAAAAGCATGAGATTTACCTGCCGGATACTCTTATTAAATCTGGCGGCCTGCCTGTTTCTGTTTTTGTTCCTGGGCAAAGTGGTGTATGCTCAAAAGACAAAAACAGATATTGTTGTTCATGGTGAACAGGGTGATATTAAAGTACCTTCAGGAATTCTTCAATCGATGAATCCGGCTGATGCGGGTCAATCCACACAAAGCCTTCTGAACTGGTTTAGGGAGAACGCATGGATAAATGCGAGCATCGATAGTGTAGTTCATTCTTCAAATCGTTCCGAGTGGCATGTTCGTCCCGGGTGCAGATATACCGTCAGGGATGTTCATGTCGATGTAAAACCCGATTCTCTCTATATGCCGTTACAGACAAGTGTAGTCAAGGGAGAATATTTTTCAAAAATTGAAGTAAATCAATTTATATCCGCAATCTTGGCTTCTCTCGAGGAAGAGGGGTATTTGCTGGCCGAAATTGATATTTCTAAAGTTCTGCAAGACAAAGATTCATGTGAAATTACGCTTCAGATGGAGATTGATGCAGGTGAAAGAATCAAAGCTGATGGTGTTATTTTTAGCGGTGTTGAACAGAACAGCCCTTTTTATCTGGAAAATGTTGCCGGTGTTGATAGTGATGAATGGATAACGCCGGAGGTGATTGAAATGGCAAAAAGAAACCTTCTTACCTCAAATCTGCTGGTTTCTGTCTCCGAACCGGACCTGGTGTTTCGGGATGATCAGACTTTGCTCCGTTTTGATGTTGAGGAACAACAACTTAATTTTTTCGACGGTGTGCTCGGTTTTGTACCTGACGAAGACGGATCCGCTCAAATTGTGGGCACAGCGGATTTACGTCTCAGAAATATTATTACCGATGGCACTAACCTTGAAATCAAATTCGAACAGCTTCGTCCGCTGGTCACAAAGTTATTTATTGAGGCGGAGCAACAGTTCATTGCCGGGATGCCACTGCGAGCCGGGGGTTCTGCTCACTTCACCCAACAGGACTCGGCCTACCTGGAAAGAGATTTCGAATTCAAAACCGGCTTTCTTTTGCTTCCGGGTTTTGAGTTGATAGGTACGGTTCGATCTGAAACTTCTTCGGTAAGCCAACAACCCGGCAGGTCTGTTATGAACCTGAACTCAAGGGCAACTTTCTTCGGCTTTGGATTTGAATTCAGGAATATCGACAGGTTGCTGGTGCCCACAAACGGATACAGCCTCAGGGTGCATCTTGAGAATGGAAGGCGATTCATAACCGATGAACGGTTTGATGATTCGCGGGAGAATGATTTCAGGCAAACCATTCTGAATGCAGAGCTGCAGGGTTTTTTACAACTTGGATCACGGCAAATACTGTCACCCCGCCTGGTAGGGCATTTTATCGACAGCCCGGCTTTTCTCGTTACGGATCTGCACAGATTCGGCGGGGCCGAATCGATAAGGGGTTTTCGCGAAGACCAGTTCAGGGCGTCAAGTGTACTCTGGGGAGACCTCGAATTCAGGCAGCTTCTGGGCCGGGATTCCTATATTTTCGGATTCGGTGCTTTCGGCAGGTTCAGGCGACCGCAATTAATCAATGAAGAAACGAACATTTTTGAAGCCACTCAAAGCATTGAATCATTCGGATTCGGTGTTGCATTTCAAACCAATCTCGGGTTTCTGAAAGTTACCTATGCGATTTCTCCCGAAGATGATATCAGCAACGGTAAAGTGCATGTGGGAATATCTGCAGGGCTGTAGAATAAGTGAAAAGTGAAAACTGAAAAGGCAAAAGTTACTGACGCTGACTGAAGCCCGGAAAGTTTTATCTCAGTGTTTCGCTGATATTCTGGGGGATATTGCGTAGAACTCAGCGCAAATCTGCGAGAAATAATTGCGGTATCTGTTTTAGCAATGAATCATTTTGGGCAGTAATAACTCAAAAGGTAAAAAATGCTTTTTCTTTGATTTAATTGCTTCATATATTTGAATTCCTGATACACCTGCCCGGGTGGCGGAATTGGTAGACGCGCCGGATTCAAAATCCGGTGGTGGCGACATCGTGCGGGTTCGAGTCCCGCCCCGGGTACTGCTTTTATACCCTATTGATTGGGTTGCCACAAAGCCTCTCTCAGCGGGTCACCTTCATCAAGAATCGAAATGGTTCCATTTGGTTCAATAAGATAAACCCCATTAGATGCATTAACAGCAAGTTTTTCGTTTCTTTCCATAGAAATTAATACATCAATTGGTGAAGGCATTGGATTTTTGGGAACATTCAGGGCAGGTAGTACGGCTTTTTCGGGAAGTACCTTAGGATAAACAAGAAGTGAATGAATAAATCGAATCCTGGATATTATTTTTAAGTCATTTCTTGATAATGTGTACATCATATCATTTCCAACAAGTGTCGCATCATTACAAACCTGTGCGGGTGAAATAAAAGCCGTTAGATTCTCTCTTGGAAATGGTAAAACCGCATACCTGTATACATTGGCTTCAAAAAGTTCATTTTTATTTCTAAACGCTTTAAAATCATTTTGTATCCGGAGTAAAGCATGGGCCGCAAGAGTATGATGACGAGATGCAACCCTTCTGAAATCAAAATGATCAAATTTTTCAATTTTGCCCTGTTTATTTACAATAACACCAAATGTAATTATAAATTCACCGTTTTCTTCAATTCTGCCAAAACTGAATGCCCAGCCTCCCTCGTAAGGGCCTCCTGCGTACAATGCAGGCATTTCTTTGGCACCAGTGTTATGAATAATTTCTTTTTTGGCGACATCCAATGCTGAATAATAACTGTGCAGCATTTTTCCAACGGATGAGGTCCATTCAACAAGTTGGTTCTGACTATTATTTTGAGCAAATATTCCTGTTGGAAGTAAATAAAAAAATAAAATTAATTGCAGTGTCCTTATAGATTGATTTTGTATCATATTCATAAGACGTATTCTATTTCAAAAAAATAAAAAATACAGGGTGACCGGTTCTCTAAAGTAAGGTAAAAGTTTAAATAATTCTGATATACTCTGGCAAATCTTCTATCTTCAATTTTAACTTTTAAAGTAATTTATTTGAGTTTATGATCGAGCGTTATTCCCGTCCCGAGATGGCAGAAATCTGGTCACTTGAAAATCAATTTAATGCCTGGCTTCAGGTAGAGCTTGCAGCCTGCACGGCCTGGAGCAAGCTGGGCAAAATTCCCTCCGAAGATGTGGAGAAACTTTATGAAAAGGCATCATTTGATCTCAATCGAATTAAAGAAATTGAAAAAGAGACCCGCCATGATGTGGTTGCTTTTACACGCTCGGTATCCGAAAGCCTGGGCGATGAGAAAAAATGGGTACACTATGGCCTCACTTCAACCGACGTGGTTGATACGGCAAACGGCTACAGGCTGAAACAGGCAAACGCAATTCTGCGAAAGGGGATTAAAAGGATGATTGAAGTGCTTGCTGATAAAGCAAGAAAACACAAATTTACAGTAATGATGGGGCGCACTCACGGAGTCCATGCCGAACCGACTACATTCGGATTGAAATGTGCACTCTGGTATGCCGAAATGAACCGGAACCTTGAACGCTTTGAATCGGCAGCGACAGGAGTGGAGTTTGGCAAGTTATCGGGTGCAGTCGGTACATTTGCAAATATTCCTGTTGAAGTTGAAGAATATACTTGCAAAGAACTGGGATTATCACCTGCTCCGGTTTCAACACAAACCCTGCAGAGAGACAGGCATGCACACTACGTGAGTGTACTCGCCCTGATCGGCTCTACACTGGAAAAAATGGCTGTAGAAGTTCGACACCTGCAAAGAACGGAACTCCGTGAAGCCGAAGAATTTTTCGGCAAGGGACAAAAAGGGTCTTCGGCCATGCCGCACAAGCGC
>CAYPZI010000035.1:0-25095 GCA_964415185.1 uncultured Balneolaceae bacterium
TCTTTGACCTGATGGTAGATATGGCTGATGTCCGGGCTTATGCTGAAGGGTAGCATATCAATCAATAGCTTATCTGTATTAACCCCTTGGGAATGAAAATGAAGGCTTATTACATTAATATCTGATATGCGATTGGAGATATACGATCTCAGATATACGATTTATGATTCGTGCCCGAATACTTCATTCATATTTATCCGGATGCCTTTGAGGATGGAATGTTGAAGAGCCTCACCCGATTTTAACAAAACCGGATTTCCAAATTTTTGATTTTCCAGGATTAAAATCTCTATTCTTTTTTTATCCGGATCAGCAAGCCAGTATTCTTTCACACCGGCTCTTTCATAAAGATCTTTTTTGGCAGACCGGTCAATGGATTTTGTATGTTCGGAAAGCACCTCAACAACCAGATCGGGGGCTTCTACAATATTTTTTTTGGTAATGATATTCAATCTCTTTTTTGCGACAAAAACAATATCCGGCTGTACAACATCCGTCATGGTGAGAATTACATCTACCGGAGCATAGAGTACTTCACCCAAGCTATGTTTGCTTACAAATTCATCTATACATCTAAAAAGATTTCTTGAAATTCGTTGATGAGCTGTGGAAGGTGCAGGTGTCATATACAGTTCTCCCCCGATAATTTGATATTGGTTACCATCGTCAGGCAGATGCCGGTAATCATCGTAAGTTGTCAGTTTCGGCAAAGTAAGGGAATCCATATAAATCGGTCATTTTATTACAGCTTAGATAACGCCGAAATAAAAGTCAAGATTATGTATTAAATCCCTGTCATGAATATAACCGGCGAAATCCAGGGAAGGTTAGACTCAAAAAATCCGAGTAAACCGTGAATTCCGCTTAATCCGTGATTCATCACTCTATGAATAGCTATTTGTTTACTATTTATAATTGTGATACAAAAAAAATTCAAAGTTAATCTTTACCGGCAGGTTTCAGCCTTTTGGGATTTTCATAATCATAATCACCGGTTTTAATCATTTCTCTAATATCATGAATCGAAGGACGATCCCCCCAAAAAGTGCCATAATAGGTAAACCGGACGATACCTTCTTTATCGATGATTACTACCGACGGACGGTTGATCCACTCCGAGTGCACGGTAAAAGCCATTGGCTGTATTCCGTATAGTGTTCCAACAACAGCGGCGCGGTCAACCAGGTGAGGCCACCATATCTTTTTTGTATATGCTTCCAGAAACGGCTCGTCTGCAAACCAGTATTCGGGTTCAAGCTCTTTCCCAACCATTACCCTGCATGGATAGATATCGTGGCATTCAAGGGTAAAAAAGCGGATCTCATTCTCAAGTTCCTCTCTCATTTCGATGAGTTCGTCAAATTCCCTGTGGCAAACGGGGCACCAATCTGCAAATACCCAAATTAAAACCACAGGTTTGTCACCTTTTAAATCGGAAAGTTTCCACGGTTTGTTTTCTGTATCCGGTAGTTTAAAATCGGGTGCGGGATTTCCGGTTTGGACTTTATTAAAGTGCTCTTCATTTAAATTTATGAAGGCTTCTTTGAGTTCATCCGTAGCAGTATAGCCGTTTTCAATGGCATAGGCAGCCAGTTCGGCCTGGTGTCTGACATCTTTGGAGTCATCATTTTTTTGTACGGATTTCACAAGGTTCAGTGAGTTTTCTGACCCGATTTGCCACAATGAGATAGCTGTCTGTGAGCGTACAACTTCGTCAGAATCTTCCGATAACATGGTTTCAAGCCTCTCAATTACAGAATCAAGCCGGAGGATACCTGCAGCCATGGCCGAGATCTGGCGGACATGCGGGTTCGAATGGTGCAATGTCTTTTCAAGATCATCCGTAACATCTGCACCGAGCCGGACAAGATCGCGGACGGCAAGCGTTCGCACCAACCAGTCGCGGTCATCCAAATCGGCAACACCGTGTTCGTCAAGATTTCTATCGTACGTAAAACCTTCTTTTATCGGGTTAAACCGGTGGCTGTCAATCCGTTCAAAAATTTCCTTTGTTTTTTGATTGGTGAAATTCATAAATGAAAGGTTTTTATCATTAGTGTTGATGTGGTATTTTCAAGCTGAATATTTTACTTCAAATTAAAAGTTGGTTTTAAAATAGTAATTACTGATACTGTTTTCATAATGAGTCAAATTAAGCAAAGAAAAAAGGATCATGTCGAGCTGACACTGACGGGTAATGTTGAGTATGAAGTCGCAACCGGTTTTGAGCAGTACAGGTTTGTACACAATCCGTTACCGGAGGTGAACCTTGATGACGTCTCAACGGAAGCAAAATTGCTGGGGCGGACTTTCTCATTCCCTCTGTTCATATCATCCATGACCGGAGGCTACACGGAAGCGGGCCGTGTGAATACGATAATCGCAGGGTTTTGTGAAGAATATAACCTGCCGTTTGGTGTTGGCAGCCAGCGGGTGATGCTTGAAGACCCGGATACGGCGGATTCGTTTACCGTTGTTCGCAAAGAGGCCCCGAACGCCTTTATAGCTTCAAATATCGGAGGGGCGCAACTGATTGGCGGGATGTCGAATGAGCAGATGAACTTTATGATCGACAGTATAGAGGCAGATGCCGTGATTGTGCATCTGAATCCGTTGCAGGAACTGATGCAGCCGGAAGGAGACAGGAATTTTAAGGGAATCATTGCCGGGATTGGCAAACTGGTTAAGGACTCTCCGGTGCCCGTCATTGTTAAAGAGACAGGTGCCGGAATTTCGGGGTCGGCGGCAAAAAAACTACTCGATACCGGTGTGTCAGTCATCGATATTTCCGGTGCAGGGGGGACGAGCTGGGCAAAAATAGAAAACAGCCGCACTTCGAATTCGTCTCCGCAGCGGGTTTTTGATAATTGGGGAAACCTGACCGTTGAGTGCCTTGTCGAAAATGAGAAGCTGAAAGAAAAATATGATTTTGAGCTGATAGCTTCAGGCGGTATCAAAAGCAGTTTCGACATTGCCAAATCGCTCTGCCTTGGAGCGGATTTTGCAGCTTCAGCCGGCCCGGTCATAAAATCAATTGCCGACGGCGGGATGGAAGGGCTTGAAAAACTATACAGCACCTGGAAAAATGAATTGGTTATGATACTGACTCTTCTGGGTTGTTCAACAATTTCCCAATTGGATAAAAAACATTTGAAAGTAGCAGGAACGGGAAACTGAAACTCTCTGTTAGAAGCCTGTATTACGTTAACTAATTTGCAGGCATAGCTTTGATTACAGCACTAAAAAGAAAAAAATTACCGCCCTCTTTTGAGTTCAGGCTTTCGGACCTGAATATTCCCGGCCAGCCTTCATCACTCTACGACCCGGTTCGATATTCGTTTGCACTTGGTGGCAAAAGGATTCGTTTTTGTATTACTATGTTGAGCTGCGGCCTTTGCGGCGGCAGACCGGATGATGCACTCCACGGCGCCTATGCAATTGAAACACTGCATAATTTTACCCTGCTTCACGATGATGTAATGGATAATGCTGAGATCAGGAGAGGCGAGCCAAGCGTGAATAAGAAATGGGGGACTTCACACGCTATTTTATCCGGTGATATTATGTTTGTGAAGGCATTTGAATACCTTTCGCATTACAAAGGCCGCAGCAATTATGCCGGTATGATTGACCTGTTTATTAGCGCATCGCGTGAAGTATGTGAAGGACAGGCAATGGATATTGAGTTTGAACACAGGGATGATGTCAGCGCTTCCGAATACCTGGAAATGGTAAAAGGCAAAACCGCCGCGCTTTTCAGAGCCGCTATGGCGTTAGGCGGAATGGCCGCCGGTGCAGGCATAAATGAGCTGAGAAACCTTGGTAAAATCGGTGAAGAAATTGGAATTGCATTCCAGATACAGGATGACCTTTTGGACATAACCGGTGATCCGCAGGTATTCGGAAAAGAAAAAGCCAAGGATTTAAAAGAATCAAAGAAAACATTCCCTGTACTTCTTACGTTACAAAGGTGTAACGAAAGGGAAAAAATATGGCTGCTGCGCCATGTAAATAGTAATCCTGTTTCAGATGAAGATTTAAAAAGGTATCTTTACCTTTTTAAGAAATATGATGTGATTGAAGATACGCGAAAGGTTATTGATAATCATTTCAGGCAGGCTTATAAAAAAATTACTAAATTTGAAAATTGTAAATACAATCAGGATCTTACCAACCTGATTGATTATGTAAAAAGAAGAGATTATTAGAAGTATATGAGATTCAAACCCTTATTTGCAGTGGCTTTATTTATAGCAGCCGGGTGCTCGAGCAGCAATATGATCCGTCCCGGAGATACCCTCGATGTTGCCTTCCAAAAAGCACAGAGTCTATATGAGCAGGAAAAGTACACAGAAGCTGCAGAAGCATTTGAGACTGTTGTATCCATAGGAAGGGGGACGGATATTGGCCAGGATGCCCAGTTTCTACTTGCAGAAACCTATTTTAATGATAAAAGGTATATGATGTCTGCAGCTGAATACGAGAGATATGTGCTCTTTTATCCGAATTCACCCAGAAGGGAAGAAGTTGACTTTAAAATTGGCAAAAGTTATTACTACATGAGCCCGCGTTACAAACTGGATCAAACAAATACACGTAAAGCGATAGAGCAGTTCCGCCTTTTCAATTCGCGCTATCCAAATTCCTCCCGTGTACAGGAAGCCGGAGAGCTCATTTCTGAAATGCGTGAAAAACTTGCAGAAAAGAAATATAGTGCCGCAGAATTTTATATGAGAAATGACCGCTATCGTTCGGCTGTTCTCTATTTTGACCTGATACTGGATGAATTTCCGGATACCCAATGGGCCGAGAAAGCACTTGTTAACCAGATTGATGCATATATCCGTTATGCAGATAACAGTGTAAGAAACAAACAGGCAGAAAGATACAGGATGGCAATTGAATCATACGAAAAGTACATCCAGTTGTTCCCGCGCCAGGATGGCCGGTCACGTGCAGAAGATCTGTATGATAAAGCCGTTTCATCTCTTGAAAAAATGGGAGAGCCCATATCCAATCTGGCAACGGCCAGCAATTGAATTCCTTTTCATAAATGAAGAAAAGAACCGGGATATTCGGAGGGTCATTTGACCCGGTACACTCCGGACATATCCAGGTTGTTGAGTCTTTTCTGAAATCAAATCTTTTTCATGATTTGTTAATTCTACTCACGCCGACTCCGCCTCATAAGCAAAACAAAAATCAAGCTTCCTATAACCATCGGTTCGAAATGTTGAAAATGGCTTTTCGGGAATACAAAAACGTTATGGTCAGCGATCTCGAAACAAATCTCCCAAAGCCTTCATACACGCTTCAGACGGTCAGATATTTGAAAAATCATTATGAAGACCACAACTGGTTTTTGTGCATTGGGGAAGACAGCGTTGTTCATTTTGACAGCTGGTATCAATACAAAGAAATATTACAGCTTGTAACACTTGTCGTTGCAGAGCGGCCGGGATTTGACAAAGAAAAAGTAAAACCGGAAATTCTTGAACAAACGATTTTCGTGGAACATAATCCGGTTGACATCTCTTCTACAAAAATAAGAAACAAAACACTGAATACAGGAGAGGTTCTGCCGGATGAAGTGGCGGCCTATATATCAAAACACAATCTCTACACTTAAATAGTTGTATCATGAACCGGAAAAGTTTTTTAAGAAAAGCCGGAGCCATTACGGCTTCAATACCTGCTCTTCATTTACCTGTTTATGGTAATTCAGAACCGGAAAGAATCTTGCCAAAGGCTTTGGAGACCGGAGATAAAATCGGGTTTGTTGCACCTGCCGGTATTGTTTTTGATGAATCCGAGTTCAAAAAAATGAGCCGTGTAATGGAGCTCAAGGGTTTCAGGGTAGCTTTTGCCGAAAATGTAAGGAAACAATGGGGCTATTTTTCCGGTACCGACCGGGAAAGGGCTGAGGGTATCAACAAGATGTTTGCCGATCCTGAAATCAAGGCACTTATTGCCGTCCGGGGCGGCTGGGGATGCAGCCGGATTTTGGAAATTGTCGATTTTGACCTGATCAGGGAGAATCCCAAAATATATTGCGGATTCAGTGACAATACGGCATTGCAAATGGCTATATTGAAAAAGACCGGACTGGTGACTTTTCATGGCCCCAATGGAAACTCCGAATGGACAGAATTCACAAGAAAGCATTTCACCGATGTACTGAAAATCGGGGAACCCGTCCTGATGCAAATTCCGGAAGATGAAAAAAGCAACGCGTCGACTATCCGGGGCGGGAAATCAGCCGGAAGGCTGGTTGGCGGAAATTTAACCATTTTGGTTTCTATGTTGGGAACACCTTATATGCCTGAGATGAGAGGTGCCATTTTATTTACGGAAGATATAGGTGAACAAGTATACAGGATCGACCGCATGCTGACACAGCTAAGATTATCCGGAGTTCTTGATGAAATTTCGGGTTTTGTTTTCGGTAAATGTTATGACTGTAAAGAAAGTAATGGCCCCGGTTTTACACTGGATGAAATTCTTAAGCAGCATCTGGAGCCTTTGGGTGTACCTGTTTTCAGCGGCACGATGATCAGCCATCTTGAAAACATTTTTACGGTGCCACAGGGTGCTGAAGCCGAAATGGATGCCGATAAAAAAACAATCCGGCTGCTGGAACCGGCGGTTGTTTAATTCATCCGATGCCTTTTGCAGTCTGAATTATTGAAAACATCCCCGGATTTCAGTCATCGGATGATTTGCCGTGATTAAATTCTGAAACTGTAACCATGACAGGGCTCCCATTCATTTTATTCATCCGATGACTTGTTAGATTTGAAACCTAAAAATGTGATCTGCCCTCAGTCATCGGATGAAATGAACATAAAAAAATCCCTTATTTCTATCCTCATTGTTTCCTATCTTTCATATTCTTATTCAAAAAGTGATAAAATTCATATATGTCGACAATTGCTGATGAGAAGTATGAAGCGGTAATAGGTCTTGAAGTACATGCCCAGCTTTTAACGGAAAGCAAGGCATTTGCCCCTGTATCTACTGAGTTTGGACAGGCTCCGAATACGAATGTAACACCTTTATGCCTCGGCCATCCGGGAACGCTCCCTGTATTGAATGAAAATCTCGTTCGGTATATCATCAGAATGGGGCTGGCTACAAACTGTGAAATTTCACAAAAATCTATTTTTGCACGCAAAAATTATTTCTACCCGGATCTGCCAAAGGGATATCAGATTTCACAGTATGAAACACCGATTTGCCACAATGGTGAAATCCACATTGAACTGGATGATTATGAGAAAACCATCGGCCTGACAAGAATCCATATGGAGGAAGATGCCGGAAAATCAATTCACGACCAGGATCCCTACCATACTCTTGTTGACCTGAACCGTGCTGGCGTGCCCCTGATTGAAATTGTTTCGGACCCCGATATGCGTACGCCGCAGGAGGCTTATGCCTATCTTACAAAAATCAAACAGATTGTGCAGTATCTTGAGATCTGTGACGGGAATATGGAGGAAGGGAGCCTGAGATGCGATGCCAATGTTTCAATTCGTCCACGCGGCCAGGAGACGTTGGGAACCCGAACCGAACTCAAAAACATGAACTCTTTCAGGAATGTTGAGAGAGCCATCCAATTTGAAATTGAACGCCAGATTGACCTTGTTGAGTCGGGTGGTACCGTTGTGCAGCAGACCCTTCTCTGGGATGCAAACAAGCTTGAAACCAGGCAGATGAGGTCGAAGGAAGAAGCACACGATTACCGGTATTTCCCCGAGCCCGATATTCCGCCAGTAGTCGTGACCGATGAATTCCTTGAAGAGGTCAGAAACGAACTGCCGGAAATGCCGGACGTGCGGCTGGAACGCTTTCAAAAAGAGTTTCAGCTTTCACATGATGATGCCGTAATTTTGACCGGTGACCGTTATCTTGCAGACTATTTTGAAGAAGGACTTCAGACACTGAACGATCCCAAAGCATTTGCAAATATCATTCTTTCAGAGGTTTTACGTGTTTTGAATGATAAAAGCATAACCATCCGCGAGTTTTCGGTAAGCCCTGAAAAATTGGCGAACCTCGTAAAACTGAAACTGGATGAGAAGGTCAATTCGTCTGCCATGCAAACGATTTTTAATCACATGGTTGAGGCTGGAAAGGATGCGGAAAAGCTGGCAGAAGAACTCAATTTGCTCCAGGTTTCGGATGAAGGTTTTGTGGCACCTATCATTAATGAAGTAATCGAATCCAATCCCGATGAAGTGAAGCGGTATAAAGAAGGTAAAAAAGCACTGATCGGTTTTTTTATTGGCCAGGTTATGAAAAAATCGAAGGGCAAAGCCAATCCAAAACAGGTAAGGGAACTGGTTTCAGACCGCCTGGAAAAGTAATACTTATAAAATAGTAGATTATATGATATCAAATATTCCAAGCAAAATATTTTTTTTAGTTCTTTTGACATTTTCTGCCTTTGCCTGTTCGTCGGCACAAGATGAAAGTCAAACCGTAATAAATGGCAGGCTTACTGTAGATCCCGAACTGGATGATACAGGCAATTACAGTAATATTGATCTGATGATTGCATTCAGAAACAGTGAAGGTAGTGTTACGGATACCGTCTATCATGCTATTACGGATCAGGATGGTTATTTCAGCGGCATCGCCAGGTTTGAAGAGAAAAATATCTATCCGCTCGTTATTTCAAGAAATAACAACGAACTTGCAGTTGTAAACCTGGTGCTTGCCGACGGAGATTCTGTCCGGATTGACGGAGAATTGCCTGACCTGGAATCCTCAATCGAAATTAAATCAGCTGAAAATAACATCTATGAAACCGTTGACCGTATTGACAGAAATTTTGGCCGTGTGATGCGATTCATCTCTTCAGGAGCTGTTTCTGATGACAGCCTCGATATAGAACTTCAAAAATGGAGTGATATCTACTGGGATATCTATAATGATAATCCCGGAACATTTGCTGCAAATCGTTCACTTTCGAGATCGGTTGCCATTTTGCAAGGCTGGAACGACTCGCTGATGGTGGAGAGAATAAACACCGCTTTTGAAAAAGACGGAGAGCTGCCGGCCTCGGTAAGAATGACAGGCATGCGTTACTATGCAAACAGCGATGGCGTAGACAGGGCTGTTTCTTTCCTGGAAAAACTGGAAAAAACCGAAGATGACAGTGATGATGTAATGTCTATTCAAATGAATATGATTAAACTGCTATATGACAGCACCCGGGTTGATATAGCCTCTGAAAGGCTTGCAAGTTTCCAGCAAACCTATAGTGAACATCAGGCCGAAATGCAGTGGGCTGAAAGAATGAAAACCGATGTCGAAAAGTTTTCGGCCGGAAGCATAATGCCCGAATTTGAAATAGTTGATATTGAAAATAATGTTGTGAACAATGACTCGCTCAGGGACAGCCCTTATCTGCTGGAGATAACCCGACTGGATAATGCTCTCTACCAGCAACAGTTTGACAGGCTCCTGGTGATCGATCAAATTTACAAGCCGGTTGGGCTGAAAATTGTGACCATTCCCGTAGGTGTTTCCGAGGTGGCTTTAAATGCATTTCTTGAAGAGCGCGGCCATAGATGGCATTTTGCAAAACCGGGAACGTATGACGCTGAAAATCTTTTGAAATCACTCAATGTTAATAACATTCCGGCCAGGTACCTTGTGAATGGAAAAGGAGAATTGATCAGAAAATATGTCGGAACTGATTTCGAAGATATTATTACTGGACTGCAAAAAATCAGAACGAACAAGGAAGAACTATGAGAAAATTTTTGATTGCCGGCAACTGGAAAATGAATGCAGGCCCGGGGGAAGCAAAATCTCTTGCTGCGGGACTGAAAGAAAAATGGTCAGGCAAAAAATTTGAGGCCGATGTCCTGGTCTGCCCACCGTTTTTATCCGTACCCTATGTAACGGATGAGCTGAAGGCTACAAATATTGAAACAGGGGTTCAAAACATCTATCCCGAAGATAACGGTGCATATACCGGAGAAATAAGCTGCTCGATGGTTAAGGATGCCGGATGCACTTATGTTATTGCAGGCCATTCCGAAAGAAGGGAATATTTTGATGAATCGGATGACTTTATTGCGTCAAAAGTAATAAAGATACTGGATGAAGGCCTCAGGCCAATTTTGTGTGTCGGCGAAAAACTGGAACAGAGAAAGGCAGGTGATCACCAAAAAGTAGTACTTAAACAACTGGATGCCGTTTTGAAACACCTGAGAGCTGAACAGTCACCGGAATTTGTAATTGCCTATGAACCGGTTTGGGCTATTGGCACAGGCGAAACAGCTTCACCGGAACAGGCCCAGGAAATGCACCAATACATTCGCCAGATTCTTTCCGAAAGATGGTCGAAAGAGAGAAGTGACGAGGTGCGGATTCTCTACGGCGGCAGCATGAAACCGGGTAATGCAGAAGAGCTGCTTTCGCGGCCCGATGTTGACGGCGGGTTGATCGGTGGCGCCAGCCTGAAGGCAGACAGTTTTAGCGAAATAATTGAAATAGCTGAAAATTTGTCCGGCAAATGAACAAGAAGAACATTCTTCTGATCGGCGGTGGTGGGCGTGAACATGCCATTGCCTGGAAATTGACTCAATCCGAACGGCTTGGAAATCTGTATATCGCACCCGGAAATCCGGGCACTGCCGGTTGCGGCACGAATACAGACCTTCAAACCGGTAATTTTCAAAAGGTTCTTGATTTTGTGGAATCCAATCATGTCGATTTCGTAATCGTGGGGCCGGAAGCACCCTTGGTTAACGGCATTACTGATTTTCTTGAAAATGAGGGGGTAAATGTGTTTGGCCCATCGGAAAAGGCTGCAAAACTTGAAGGCAGCAAAGCTTTTGCCAAAGAATTTATGCAGAATTTCAACATTCCTACGGCAGCTTTTAAATCATTCGACTCGGACAACGAGGAAGAGATTACAGGATATGTGAAAGAGCTTGACACATATCCCGTGGTTTTAAAAGCGGACGGGCTTGCCGGCGGCAAGGGTGTATTTATATGCGATAATTTTGAAGAGGTTGAGCTGAGACTCCGGCAGTTTAAAGAAGACAGTAACCTGAGCAAGGCAGCCGGTACCATTGTTGTCGAGGAATTTCTCAAGGGTGAGGAGGCCTCTGTCTTTGTGGTATCGGACGGACACACAGCCCGGATTTTACACAATGCACAGGATCACAAAAGAATCGGGGAAGGCGACACGGGCTTGAATACAGGCGGGATGGGCGCATATTGCCCTGCACCTGTTATCTCCGAGGATATGCTGGCAAAAATCGATAAAGAGATCATTATGCCTACCATAACCGGCATGCAGGTTGCCGAAAGAGATTACAAGGGCATTTTGTATATCGGCCTGATGATTACGGATGACGGACCCAAGGTAGTTGAATATAATTGCCGGTTCGGTGACCCGGAATGCCAGGTTATATTACCTTCTCTAAACAATGACCTGCTCGAACTTGTCGAAGCTACAATCGAACAAAATCTGGATAACATTACCATTCAAACCGACGGAGAATACAGGTGTTGTGTGGTAATTGCGAGCAAGGGCTACCCCGTTAAATATGAAAAAGGAAAAAAGATTTACGGACTCAATCAGATTGACGAAGATGCCCTGTTGTTTCATGCCGGTACAAGCATGAATGAAGGTGAACTGGTAACCAATGGCGGACGTGTTCTTAACTTGGTAGGCAAGGGTTCGACATTACAATCAGCTATCGACCATGCTTACAGAAATGTCAGTAAAGTTCAATTCGAAAACGTTTATTACAGGGCCGATATCGGGGCGAAAGGCGTGAAACGGCTCGGTTAGGAAATCAATTGAAAAAATTGAATAAAAGTTGTGTTATAACCGCTATCCTGATTCTTCTCTGGTCAGGAATCTACTCTGAAGAACTATACTCCCAGCAAAAGGATGAGCTCTCCTTCCTGGTTGTATCTCAAAAACTCAATATGCCGGAGTCAGTTTATGTTACTCCGGGAGGCACTATTTACGTTGTTGAAAGAGGAAATCACCGCCTTCTGGAATTTGATAGTGAAGGCAAGCTTTCAGCCACCCTCGGTAACCAGGGTTTCGGGGAATTTCAGTTCAATCGTCCGACGGATGTAGATGCAACAAACGGTTTAAAAATCTACATTGCCGATTCCAATAATGGCAGGGTTCAGGTTTATGACAATCGCTTTCAGTTTTTGTCTGCTATTCAGAGAGAAAGAAATTCAAGATTTACAGGTGATATTGAACCAACTACCCTAACGGCTAATCCGATGGGAGACCTGTTTATTTACGACAATGACAGGCACAGGATTCTTAAATATAATACAAATGGCATTTTTGAAATGGAAAGAAGCCTCAGGGGGATGGAAATTGCGGAAGTCTCCGGTATGAATGCCAGTGAAGATTCAATTTACCTGCTCGACAAGAAAAGCGGGATCATTCATGTATTGAATCAATCACTGCAATACCGGCAATTTTATGGTGGCTGGAATCATCTTCAGGCCATGTTTGTGAAGCATGGCCAGTTTGTGGTTATGGATGGCAGTGAACTGGTGCACATGAATCTGAACGGACAAGTACAAAACCGGAAAATACTGGTTCAGAACGACATAAAAGCGATTTCTTTCTATGGCAGGGTGTTTGCAGCAATTGCAGAAAAGTCACTTGTCATTTATGACTTCCCGTTTTTGCAGCAGTTTCGTTAACATTTGAACCGTCAGCCGTCGGATTCATGGTAATAAACTACCGGTTTTTGACAGCCACAAACAACACACAACGAACCGGCGCATCCGGTACAAATCTGATGCAACTACAAAATCCGCGACTTGTACTTTTACGTTAAGTCAGGAGTTCAGAAAATATGTCACACTCCTTCATTTTTAATGAATTGATTCCCTTCGATGAGCGTGCAGGGAGAGTCTTCAGGTTTCAGTATGAGAAAAATGCTGTTTACAGGGAATTTTGCAACACACTGGAGAGCAAGTATGAGTCATTTACAGGCAAAAGTGTCTATCCGCTTTTACCTGTTCGTGCATTTAAAGAGGCGGATGTGATTTCATTTTCAAAAAATGAAGCTGAGCTTGTTTTCAAAAGCAGCGGTACCGGAGAGATGCAAAGAAGCAGGCACTACCTGAAGTCGCCGGAGCTTTACCGGCAGTCGGTTGTTCAGGGTTTTAGCTGTTTTTATGATCCGTCTGATTTTACAATTCTTTGCTATACACCGGGGTATGATGAGAACCCCGATTCGTCATTGGTTTACATGTTAAACCTGTTGTGTAAACTTGATAAGGCCGGCCAAAGCAGGTTTTTGCCCTTGGAACAACCGCTTGTAAAAAGTGAAATCGGAAAAATTAAAAAATCAGGGAAAAGAGTGATGCTTTTCGGAGCGGCCTTCGGTCTGATGGATCTTGCCGGGGTGTCCGGGTTAAGGCTGCCGGCCGAAAGTGTTGTGATAGAGACAGGAGGGATGAAAACTTATCGAAGGGAAATGACAAAAGATGAGCTGCATGGGAGACTGTCGCAAGGGTTTGGGATCAGCCGGGATCAAGTACATTCGGAATACGGAATGTGCGAGCTTCTCAGCCAGGCGTATGCAACAGATGATGGATGGTTTGAAACTCCGCACTGGTTGCAGGCCAGGGTTTATGATCCTGGAAATCCCATGAGAACATGCAAACCGGGAGAGGAGGGCAAAATCGGAATTGTGGATCTTGCAAATTACGAATCGTGCAGTTTTATACTGACAGACGACAAAGGCGTGATCGATGAACGCGGCCGTTTCAGGGTTTTGGGCCGGTGGAATCCATCCGATTTGAGGGGATGTAATTTTTTGATCGATCGTGATTTATAAAGGCTGCCCGGAGATTGTATCAGTTTGTAAAAACTTGAGTGATATATATGATTCGGTTTTGAATTCCTGCAATATTCAGCTTTGAATTTACTATTTTATATAACAGGAACAATCAAACGGCCGGCTTTTTTTAACCCGGTAAAAATCGACATAACCAAAAAAATCAGACTATGGATTCAGCTAAACTTATTATTGACAATCAGACATTTGAACTTGATATCATCGAAGGGTCGGAAGGGGAAAGAGCGATCGATATCACGAACCTGAGAAACGATACCGGTTATATCACTTCGGATACGGGATATAAAAGTACCGGTGCAACAAGAAGTGCCATTACGTTTTTGAATGGAGAGGAAGGTATTTTAAGATACCGCGGGTATCCGATCGAACAGCTGGCCGGGCATTCCTCTTTTCTTGAAGTCTCTTATCTTTTGATTTACGGTGAGCTCCCTGAAGCAGACGAACTTGAATCGTTTAAAGACGGGATTACCCGCCACACGCTTGTACACGAAGATATGAAGAAATTGTATGAGGGATATCCTGAAAAAGCACATCCAATGGGTGTTCTGGCTTCGATGATCAGCGCATTGTCGACGTTCTACCCCGATGCACATAATACCAAACTGGACCCGGAACAGGTTGACGTCACAATCAAACGTCTGATTGCAAAAAGCGCAACCATCGCGGCTTGGTCGTACAGAAAATCACAGGGTTTCCCGGTTATGTATCCACAGAACCGTCTCAGCTATTGTGAAAATTTTCTGCACATGATGTTTGCACTTCCCACGGAAGAGTACAAGGTAAATCCTGTGGTGGCAAAAGCTCTGAATATCTTGTTGATCCTGCATGCCGATCATGAACAGAACTGCTCCGCATCCACGGTACGGATTGCAGGATCTTCCCACGCCAGCCTTTATGCGGCCATTTCTTCGGGAGTATGTGCGCTATGGGGACCTCTGCACGGGGGGGCCAACCAAAAAGTAATTGAGATGCTGAAAGAGATTCATGCACAGGGCGGAAATGTTGAAAAGATGATTGAAAAGGCAAAAGATAAGGAGAGCGGTTTCCGGCTGATGGGTTTTGGCCACCGCGTTTATAAAAATTTTGATCCCAGGGCAAAAATCATCAAATCGGTTTCAGATGAAGTGCTGAACGATCTCGGTGTTGACGATCCGCTGCTTGATATTGCCAAGGGGCTCGAAGAGGTTGCCCTGAACGACGACTATTTTGTGGAACGCAAGCTCTATCCGAACGTGGATTTTTACTCAGGTATTCTCTACCGTGCGATGGGCATTCCCACAGAAATGTTTACTGTGATGTTTGCCCTCGGCCGCCTGCCCGGCTGGATTGCCCAATGGAAAGAGATGCGCGACAATAACGAGCCGATTTCGCGTCCCCGACAGATCTATGTCGGCGAAACCGAGCGGGATTATGTTAAAGTTGAGAACCGGTGACTGATAAAACCGCAATGGGCACAAAGCCGGGCTATGAACCATAATCCTGTTACCCGCCGAAATAAAATCTGCGGGATTCGCGTGATCTGCGTGAGATAACAGTTCTACGATTCTATAGCAACATCCAGTTTATCGATGTAATCTGCTAAATTTTTTTCATCCAAAACCAAAAATTCAACTGAATTAAAACTTACCGGAATGCACTATCTGATCTCAATGTTTGTAAGTAAATAATGTCTTATTTTGGTAGCCTGTAAAAAGGTGTATATCCGGCAATCTATTGTTTAATCCAATCTGAAATCCAAATTTAACAGAATACATTGCGCGATCATATAGTAATACGAGGAGCCAGGGAACATAACCTCAAAAACATAGATATTGACATTCCGAGAGAGAAGCTGGTTGTGCTGACCGGGCTTTCCGGTTCCGGAAAATCCTCGCTGGCCTTCGATACGGTTTATGCGGAGGGCCAGAGGCGTTTTCTTGAATCTCTTTCGGCCTATGCAAGGCAGTTCCTGGGTATGATGGAACGGCCCGATGTGGATTTTATCGATGGTCTTTCGCCGGTGATTTCCATCGACCAGAAAACAACCAACAGAAACCCGCGTTCAACAGTCGGAACGGTAACCGAAATCTATGATTTCCTGAGGTTGCTCTATGCCAGGGCGGCCATTCCGTACTCCTACATATCCGGAAACAAGATGGAGAAGCAGACTTCCGATCAGATAGTTTCATCCATTATGAATATGGAAAGCGGAACAAAAGCTTACTGTCTTGCTCCTGTTGTGCGCGGAAGAAAAGGGCATTACCGCGAGTTGTTTGAACAGATGCAAAAGCAGGGCTTCATCCGGGCAAGGGTAGATGGCGAATTTATCGATCTTGAAGGAGAGATCAAGCTGGACCGGTACAAGACGCACAATATTGAAATTGTGGTGGACCGCTTTGTGATTTCTTCAAAAAGCGAAAAAAGAATTTCAGAAAGTGTGAGGATGGCCCTGGAGATGGCCGACGGCAACCTGATTCTCGCCGTTCAGGATGAGGATGGTAAGTTTAATGACAAGGTATTCTCTAAAAACCTTTACGATCCAGAAAGCGGACTTTCGTATGAAGATCCCGCACCCAATCTATTTTCTTTTAATTCGCCATTCGGGGCCTGCAAAAAATGCAACGGGCTCGGGTATGAATATGACGTAAGCCGGGAGCTTGTAATACCGAACAGGGATCAGTCTGTTAACGAAGGAGCCATCCGTTTCTTGGGTGAACCGAGAGATATTTTTGTTTTCAAACAGCTCAGGTCGGTGCTGGAAACACTTGGCCTTGATTTCGATACTCCAATCAAGGATTTCACAGAAAAACAACTCGACATCCTTTTTGAGGGAGGTGGTGAGAAAAAATATGATGTGAGCTACGATTTCAAAAGCAATAACGTAACCTATAAACATAAGTTCAGCGGTATCTCGGAAATTATCCGCGAACAGTATCACAACAGTAAATCGAATAAACAGAAAGACAAGGCAAAAGCGTACCTGGCAAAAATTACGTGTGAAGAGTGTGGCGGCGGACGCCTGAAGAAAGAAGCACTGTCGTACAAGCTGGATGATTATAATATCCATGACCTGGTTCAGATGGATATCAGGTCACTCAGAACTACATTGCCCAAACTGGACCTCACCGAGAGGCAAAGAGCCATCGGGGGGCAAGTGATGAAAGAAGTGATTGACCGTCTTGATTTCCTGTTGAATGTAGGCCTGGATTATCTTTCCCTGAACCGGGAAGCCCAAACCCTGAGCGGCGGCGAGGCACAGAGAATTCGTCTTGCCACACAAATCGGTACCCAGCTTGTCGGGGTTTTATATATCCTGGATGAGCCTAGCATAGGCCTGCACCAGAGGGACAATATCAAGCTGCTCAAATCACTTGAGACCTTGCGTGACCTCGGTAATTCGGTTATTGTGGTTGAGCACGACCGGGAAACAATGGAACATGCAGATTATGTGATTGACATGGGCCCCGGTGCAGGTACCGAAGGCGGCCATATCGTAACAGCCGGCAAGCCGGGTGAACTGGACAGGTCTGCACTAACCACCAAATTTTTACTGAATGAAGAATCCATTCCATACAGCCCTGACCGGAGGAAAGGAACCGGCAAGGAGATCCGGGTACGGAATACAACCGGGCACAATCTCAAAAATGTAGATTTGAATATACCACTTGGTAAATTTATCTGCGTCACGGGAGTCAGCGGCAGCGGTAAGAGTTCACTTATTAACCAGACACTTACACCGATTCTGTCAAACTATTATTACAATTCGAAATCGGTACCTCTTTCATATGACAGTGTTGATGGGCTTGATCATGTGGATAAGGTCATTTCGATCGATCAAAGTCCTATCGGGCGTACGCCGCGGTCGAATCCGGGGACATATACCAAGGTATTTGACCAGATCAGGGCACTATTTGCAGAATTGCCCGAATCGAAAATCAGGGGATACGACCAGGGAAGATTCAGTTTCAATGTAAAAGGCGGGCGCTGCGAGAGCTGTAATGGAGACGGTGTTCGGAAAATTGAGATGAATTTTTTGCCGGATGTCTATGTAACCTGTGAAAATTGCAATGGCAAGAGATACAACCGGGAAACACTCGAAATCTATTACAAAGACAAAAATATAGCGGATGTGCTGGAAATGCCGGTGAGCAAAGCTGTGGAATTTTTTGATTCGGTGCCGGTAATTAAAAGAAAACTCAAAACCCTCGACTCAGTTGGACTGGGTTACATTAGGCTGGGGCAGTCGAGTACCACATTGAGCGGAGGAGAGGCACAGAGAATCAAGCTGGCACGGGAGCTTTCGAAAATCGGGACGGGTGATACGGTTTATATTATGGATGAACCGACAACAGGCCTCCATTTCCAGGATGTAAAAATGCTTGTTGATGTAATTCAGAAGCTGGTGAATAAAGGCAATACGGTGATTGTGATAGAGCACAATATGGATCTGATCAAGGCAGCCGACTGGATTGTTGACCTTGGGCCTGAAGGCGGCATTGGCGGTGGCGAAATTATTGCCGAGGGCACGCCGGAAGAAGTTGCTGAAAATAAAGAGAGCTACACCGGGCTCTATCTTGCCAAAGAGCTGGAGCGTTCGGAAACAAGAGAATCTGCTTAAATCGCACTATAATTTTTCTTGTAAGGGGATTTAAAACTCTCTATTTTCCCTGACATGAGTTTTGCAAGGTTTACATATTTTCAAAAACCGGTTGCCGCCCTGGTATTAGCCGCATTTCTGATTCAGGTTTTTGCATCCTTTTCAGGTTCGGCGAAAGAGGCTTCGTTTACGAGCTGGCTGGGCAGCAATATAGTGGAAACGGATGGCCGGAAAGACCTCGTTTTGAAAAGCGAACTCCGTGGCCTGCCGGAAAAAGCCGAAAACTTTAACTCATTTGTAGATCTTGCCTCCCGGCTGGTACTCGAAAACCGGAGTAATTTTCAGTTGCCAGGCGTCCATGATGAAACTGAAAAAGATCAAGAGGATGATGACTTCAGAACCTGGCTTTTAAGTCAATGGAATGCTTTTCACGATCATATGTCAAAAAAGGAAGCTGTGAAAGTTGAAACTCAGAAACTGCTTCCACGGTGGATTACCCAGGTTGTGGAATTTGGAACAACGGCAATCAGCAAGACTCTCTCATTATTTTCGGATTCGGCAGGAAAATGGTTTCAATCCATTTGGATTAAACAGGCTTTTCTCTTTCCATTGGCGAGCGGAATTTCAATTAATGCACCTTAGATATCCGCATTTTTACATCTCTCTTTTTTTTAAATGATCCCCTCCGGGATTATCCAATCATTATATTTCATACTAAAAATTAATTTATTCAGAAATGAAAGGTCAAAACAACGGATTTAAAATCGGTTCGATCGTGGTTTTCCTGGGATTAACCGTCTTTTATCTCTTTCCAACTATTCAACAGATGCTGGAAAGAAATTATATGGAAAGCATGACTGAATCGGAAAGAGCACAATATGTAGAAGAAAACAGGGCAAAGCTTCAAAACCTTTCGGAAAATGCACTGTCGTTAGGGCTTGACTTGCAGGGCGGGATGTATGTAACCCTTGAAGTCGGGACACGACAACTTTTCGAAGAACTTGCAGGTGACCGTGCTGATGAAGAACTCCGCGAAGTATTAAGAATTGCTGAAGAACGGGCATTCGAAGAGCGAACGGACTTTGTCACGGAATTCATAACGGAATTTGAAGCCAGAAATCCGGATGCCAGGCTTAGCCGGTATTATCAATCGGATGATGAGAATATTACCCGAAGATCGACAAACGCCGAGGTAGAGGAATATCTCAGAAATCAAAGGGATGCTGCTGTCAACCGGGCTATTGAGATTATTCGTACACGGGTTGACCGTTTCGGTGTAACAGAGCCCTCCATTCTGAAGCAGGGTAATAACAGAATTGTGGTTGAATTGCCCGGTGTTGACGATGAGGAAAGGGTCCGGAACCTGTTGAAAGGAACAGCCCGCCTTGAGTTCAGAATGACGGCCGAACCTGAAGATGTGACCAGTGCCAGGGAAAGGATATTTAACTATTTTGATGAATCAGTGGAAGCCGATACGGCAGATACCGCAGGCACATCTCAACAAAATGAACTATTACAGTACCTGAATCCACAGGCAAGAAATCAATATGTTTTGGGATATGCTGCAGGAATTGATACTGCAAATGTTAACAACCTGATGCAACAGGAAGAAGTACAGGAACTGATACCAAGAAATACGGCTTTCTTGTGGTCGGCCAACCCGATCGGTACCGACCAGGGACTCGAATTTTATGAATTGATCGGCGTTCGCACCCAGATTGAACTGACCGGTGAAGTTATTTCCGAAGCGCGTGAGGCGTTTGATCCGACTACCAATGTTCCTGAAGTTTCGATGACAATGAACAGTGAAGGAACCAGAATCTGGTCAAGGCTAACCGGGGCCAATATCGGCAAGCCGGTAGCTATAGTTTTGGACGGATTTGTATTTTCATATCCCACCGTTCAGACAAAAATTTCTAACGGACGTTCATCCATCACTGGACTTGAAAGCTTGCAGGAAGCAGAAGACCTTGTAAATATTCTTCTCTCGGGTGCGCTGCCTGCCCCGCTTGAAATCATCCAGGAGCGAACTGTGGGTGCAACCCTTGGTGAGGCCTCCATCAGGGCGGGATTTCTGTCAACCCTGTTCGGGCTGGTCATTGTAGCTATCTTCATGATTATCTATTACAGGGCAGGTGGCGGAATTGCCGACCTCGCATTAATTCTGAATATCATATTTATTCTTGGAATCCTGGCGGCTTTTAAAGCCACCCTGACGCTTCCGGGTATCGCGGGCATCGTACTGACCATTGGTATGGCGGTTGATGCAAACGTTCTGATCTTTGACAGAATCAGGGAAGAGATGAGAGCAGGAAAAACATTACGGGCGGCTATCGACAGCGGTTATTCCAATGCAATGAGTGCCATTGTGGATGCGAACGTAACTACCTTTTTTGTAGCTGTGATTTTGTACAGCTTTGGCGTAGGCCCGATTAAAGGATTTGCCGTTACGTTGATGGCAGGTATTGCTTCTTCTCTGTTCAGCGCTATTGTGATCACCCGCGTAGTTGTTGACTACCTGACCAGGGAAAAAACGGCTGAAATCAGTTTTGGCTAATTGATTGACAATCATGAAAATTTTTAAAACTATACATACACAATATTATGAGATGGTTTGAAACACCCAGTTTTGATTTTATAAAAGCACACAACGTTGCCTACTTCATTTCAGGCACACTGATTATAGGTTCCCTGATTGCCATGTTTACGATGGGCCTTAATTACGGAATTGATTTCAGGGGCGGAAAAGAGTTCGTTGTTGAATTTGAGCAGCCGGTAAATGTTGTTGAAACCAGAAGTGTATTGACGGAGCCTCTCGGGGCTGTTCCGGAAGTTAAAAGGTTTGGTTCCGAGCAGGATATTTTGATCAGGACCGATGCCGAAGGCGACATCACGGAAGTTCAATCAACTATACTTGAAGCGCTGCAGCAGGAAGATCCGGATAATTCAGCAACCATGATAAAAACGGATATTGTAGGGCCGAGATTTGCCGAGGATCTTAAAATTGCGGCATTGAACTCAATCCTGTTTGCGGTTGCAGTCATATTTATTTACATCCTGATCAGGTTCAAAGGCTGGTATTATTCGGCAGGTGCCGTAGCTGCTCTTGTACATGATGTTTTAATTGTACTTGGCATCTTTACCGTTATGGCTGAATTTGCACCTTTCAATGTAACTATAGACCAGGCCCTGATTGCGGCATTTCTTACTATCGTCGGATATTCATTGAACGACACTGTGGTAGTATTCGACAGAATCCGTGAAAATTCAATCATTTATAAAACAATGAATTTTACCGACATGATTAATAAGAGCCTGAATGACACTTTAAGCCGCACTGTAATTACATCAGTTACTACCTTGTTTGTAGTAACCGTGCTGTTTATATTTGGTGGTGAAGTTCTGAGAGGATTCTCTTTTGCCCTGGTCATCGGAGTAATACTTGGAACATACAGCTCACTTTTTGTAGCAAGCGCCCTTGTCGTTGAACTTGAAAAGCGGGCAATGAAGATTAAGGCAAAGTCCAAATAGCCGATTAATTTTAACCTAACTAACCAAACTATGAGTTTCGATATATCTGAACGCTATAATAGTGTAGTGATTGAATTGAAAGGAAACGTGATGGGCGGGCCTGATGCTGTAAGCCTGAATGAAAAATTGCATGAGCTGATTGAGCAGGATAAAACAAACATCGTTGTGAACCTGAGCAAGGTTAAGTTTATGAATTCATCAGGGCTCGGTATGCTAATCGGTGCGCTCACAACCATGCGAAAAGCCGGCGGCGATCTCAGAATTGCCAATGCAACAGATAAAATTGAAAGCCTGCTTGTGATTACCAAGCTAATTACAGTCTTCAAACATTACAAAACGCTTGATGAAGCCATTAAGTCGTTTGATGAAAATTAATCGGAACAAGAGTTATTAACCTTTAAGGAGGTGCCCGGCACCTCCTTTTTTTTGGACATATGGCAGTAAGAATTATTATAGGTGCTCAGTGGGGAGACGAAGGAAAAGGAAAAATTGTTGACCTGCTCAGTTCGGAATCCGATTACGTGGTAAGATACCAGGGGGGTGCCAACGCAGGCCATACCATCAAATTTGATGACAAAAAGGCTGTTTTGCACCTTATTCCATCCGGAATTTTTAACGGTGACGCAGTATGTATAATCGGCAACGGGGTTGTGATTGATCCAAAAGCTTTGTGCGAAGAGATAGAAACAATCACAAAAATGGGATTTAACCTTAACGGGCGACTCTATGTAAGCCATGCCGCTCACGTCATATTGGAATACCACAAATCACTGGACCGCCTTAAGGAAAAAAACAGGGGAGAAGACGCAATCGGAACCACCGGGCGCGGAATTGGTCCGGCGTATGTAAGCAAGATTTCAAGGGTTGGAATCCGGATGGGTGATTTGCTGGATGAAGAATTTTTGTTCAGCCGTATTCAAAGTAACCTGAAGGATATTAACAAAGCGCTGGTACATATTTATAATGAAAATCCGATTGATGCCGAAAAGATATACGAGGAAATCAGGCCGGCAGCGGAGAAATTAAAACCGTTTATTGCAAATACGTCAGAGGTGCTGCACCAGGCTTTGGAAACCGGCGAGACAATTCTTCTGGAGGGTGCCCAGGGATGCCTTTTGGATGTAGACCACGGAACCTATCCGTACGTCACCTCTTCTTCGCCCACGGCGGGAGGAGCTTGTACGGGCAGCGGAATTCCACCCCTTGCAATTACCGATGTAACGGGAATCATGAAAGCCTACTGCACACGGGTGGGCAACGGACCGTTTCCGACCGAGCTTTTTGATTCTGCCGGTGAGAAGCTTCGCGAAAACGGGCAGGAATTCGGTGCCACTACCGGACGGCCGCGCCGATGCGGCTGGCTCGATCTTGTAGCTTTGAAATATGCCGTTCAAATAAATGGAATGAGTGAACTGGCACTTACAAAGCTGGATGTACTGGATGGATTTGATGAAATCAAAGTCTGTACTTCTTATAAATTAGACGGAATTGAAACCCGTGCTTTTCCGGTTGAACCACGCACTCTCGAACTTGTAGAACCGGTTTACCGCTCATTCAGAGGCTGGAAAAAAGGGGTGACAAATGCAGGGTCTTTTGATGAAATGCCGAAAGAAGCCAGGGAATACATTCAATTTATTGAAAATTATCTGGGTGTGAAGTTAAGCATCATATCCACCGGCGCGAAACGGTCGGAAACAATTGTATTAAAGTGATGAAGAAGGAAGATTGCTTCTACATCACTTATATGATTACTTCTGAAAATGCTTCGGAAGCTGAGGACAAGGCACAGAAACTTGCCATTGAGCAAACCGTTGAGATGCCTCTTGAAGCCGTTCCCAACAGAGTCAAGTCTTCACACCTTGCAAAGGTTTTTTCCCTCGATTCATCAGTCGATAATAAATACAGGTGTATAATTGAGTGTCCGCGACGTTCAGCCGGAACTGAAATTTCACAGTTCATCAACATAATTTTTGGCAATATCTCACTGAAACCCGGTATCCTTTTAACGGATATTGACTGGAGAGGACTTTCAGATTTACTGCCGGGCCCCGCTTTCGGGGTGGAGGGGATCAGGAAACAGCTTGGGATTCATGAACGGGCACTGAGTTGTACGGCCCTGAAACCGCTCGGTTTAACCTCTGCCGAGCTTGCAGATCTTTGTTATGAATTTGCACTCAATGGCCTTGATGTGATCAAAGACGATCACGGTTTGGCGAACCAGTCGTCATCTCCCTTTGAAGAACGTGTAACGGAGTGTTGCAAAGCAATTGACCGGGCTGCACAAAAGACCGGTAAGAGGGCGGCTTATTACCCGAATATAACCGGAGATGCCGAAGAAGTGTTAAAAAGATACGAGTTTGCCGTGAAGTCGGGAGCTTCCGGCGTATTGCTGTGCTCTCACATAGCCGGTTTGCCACTAATGAGCAAGCTTGCCCGCACCGGTGAAGTGCCCGTGATGGCGCACCCTTCATTTACAGGCAGTTATGTTATTCACCCGGACAGTGGTATGGACAAGGGATTTTATTACGGTTCGTTATGGAGAGCCCTTGGCGCTGATTCTGTTATCTTTACAAATGCACAGGGCCGCTTTCAATTTACCGAGGAAGATGTTAAGTCAATCAAAAACCGGGCTCTTGATGGCAGGGTGCCGTTTAAAAAGGCATTCCCCACACCCGGCGGGGGAATTGACCGGGATACGGTTCGTAAATGGCTCGATTTTTATGGCAATGATACCCTGTTTTTAATCGGCGGGAGTTTATATGTACATCCCGATGGAATCGGACAGGCCTCAAAAGAATTTCAACAAAAGCTGGAGAATCATGGGTGAAAAGTCAAAGGTTATAAAAAACAAAAATTTTGAGTGGGAAACTGTCGATAAGAAAGTCTACAAAACCGAGACAGCCAATTTCAAGGATATCCACCGGTACTCCCTGCTTGGTGAAAATGAAAAAGAGCTCAATTTTCAAACCCGCTATTTTGAAATCAAGCCGGGAGGATATTCATCCCTTGAAAGACACAGGCATCCCCATTCGGTGGTCATTATCCGGGGCAAGGGAACTGTGATTCTTGACAATGAAGCGGTTGAGATTTCAGAACATGATGTGGTCTACATCT
>CAYPZI010000036.1:0-25041 GCA_964415185.1 uncultured Balneolaceae bacterium
CAAACCCTCGGAGTATTAGTTGACCGGCTCTGGCCAAGAGGTGTATCCGAAGAAGCAGCAAAACTGGATGAGTGGATGAAGGAGGTCACCCCGTCACCGGAGCTGCGAAAATGGTTTGATCACGATCCGGACAGATTTGAAGAATTCAAAAAACGGTACGAAAATGAACTGGCCGGAAAGACTGAACCGGTTGAAAAATTACTTGATATTGCCGAAAACCAGAATGTTACACTTCTTTATGCGGCGAAGAACGAGACTCACAGTCACGCGATTGTTTTAAAAGAGTTTTTGGAGAGACATGGATAATGAAAAAAGAAAGCATATTGTTATCGTAGGCGGAGGATTTGGTGGAATATCAGCAGCCAAGGAGCTGAAAAAGAGTTCTGCCCGGATTACTCTGATCGACCGTACCAATCACCATCTCTTTCAGCCGCTCCTCTACCAGGTGGCTACGGCCGCTCTGTCGCCGGGTGATATTGCCGCGCCCATCCGCGAAATTGTGGGGAAAAAATCGGGTGTGCGGGTTTTACTTGGAGAAGTGTCTGAGGTGCACCCGGATCAGAAAAAACTGAAACTTACAGACGGCAGGAGCATTTCATTTGATAAACTGGTGCTTGCCCCCGGTGCACGCTATAATTACTTCGGTAATTCTGATTGGGAAAAGTATGCACACAGCCTGAAAACCGTATCCGATGCACTGGATATCCGGGAACGGATATTGATGTCGCTGGAGGAGGCGGAGCAGCTTGATGATCCCAAACTGCGTGAACCGTACCTGACTTACGTAATTGTGGGCGGCGGGCCAACCGGTGTAGAGATGGCCGGCGCCATTGCCGAGATCGCCAAGAGAAACATGATGCGGGATTACAAGAACATCAGCAAAAATGAAACGCGTATTTTTTTGGTAGAGGCCGCGCCTCAAATTTTGAATGGATACCCGGCATCTCTTTCTGAAAAGGCGCGTGAAATGTTGGAGGATATGGGGGTGAGTGTACTGCTGAATACGCCGGTTACAGATATCAATAAAAATCGGGTCACATTTAATGAGGGATCTATCGATACCCCCAATATTGTTTGGGCGGCAGGGGTTACGGCTTCACCCATGCTCGACAGCCTGGACGCTGAACAGGATAAAACAGGCAGAGTGAAGGTACAACCGGACCTTTCCGTACCAGGGCATCCGGATGTTTTTGTGATTGGGGATGCCGCCTATCTCGAAGATGATAAAGGAAAACCTCTACCGGCCCTGGCACCGGTAGCCATGCAGCAAGGACGGTTTATCGGAAAAATGTTAGTGCAAGAGGATTTGTCTCAAAAAAATCGCCCGGAATTTCACTATGTGGATAAAGGCACAATGGCCACTATTGGGCGGGCGAAAGCTGTGGCTGATATTCGCGGGTTTAGATTCTCCGGATTTTTTGCCTGGCTGCTATGGTCGCTCGTACATATTCTTTTTCTGGTCGGTTTCCGAAACCGTTTCCGCGTATTTGTGGAGTGGACATGGTTTTACTTTACCTTCAAGCGAGGCGTACGGCTAATTACCGACCGCACTACATTTGAAAACTGTGGCCGGTTAAGCAAGAAAAAAAAATCTAATTCCGAAACCAATCCTAATCTCAAAACTCAAACCAAATAACGTGATGAAATAATTCACAGTCCTTATAATCTTTATTGGGTTTTCTGTTTATACTGCTCTACATTTATTTCATGGGAGGTGAAGGGCATTGCTATCTAACTCTATTGAAACTTTTAACACCGGTCAAAGCATTTGTCTTTATCAATCACAAACTGCTTGATTCAATCTATTCGTTAATCTATATTTAGGATAAAATACTCTTTATAATTATTACTATGCTCCAACTATGCCTTCGGAAAGCAATATCGCGAACCCAATCCATCCCAAAGCAAACCTGGTTTGGTATTGGAATTACCCTTCTCCTCTGGTGGATTTTTATGAATTATACACGCTGGCCCGCAGTTCAGGAGAAATCGGAAATCCTGACAGTCCTGGCTACCGGAGCGCCCAATACCTTTACGGAGATCATGTCGCGCGAAGGATGGCCCTACTGGCTTTTGCTTTTTTCCAACATTGACGGAGGCAGTCCACAGCTTTTAATGAATACCACGAGCAACGATAACCACTGGTTAAAACTCACACTTGAAGGCACCGAATCGAACCGGGACGCTGTGGGTGCAGTTGTCAGGATAGAACGAAGTGACGGACATCATATCACTCAGCAAGTGAAAGCCGGAGCCTCTTATCAAAGTACAAGTACAAAATCGCTATTTTTCGGGCTTGGCAGTGCTGATATACTCAGTATGACGATTGAGTGGCCAACCGGAGAAACGCAGCTTTTCGAGAATGTACCCATTGATACCACACTTCATATTGTGGAAGATCTCTCATCACTTACAGAATATGTAGATTGAAAATACCTGCTGAATCCTAAAGAATGACTTCTTCCCGGAGGATCAGCGCCATCTGCGGTTAACTTCAAATGAAGTTGTCCGTTTGGTTTTACATCTCCGTCGATATACTCGAGCTGACTATTCCATTCGGAATAAGAATCAAAGTCAATAATTGTGGCCTATACGGGTTCTATTAGCGCGTTAATTTCATCTTTCTTGCTGATTTCAAAACTTGTAAAGTTCAGTATTCCTCTTAGTGCTGCAAGCCCAAGAATTGGATATACAATCATCTTTTTCATTTTAGGGGGTTATTCGGTTTCAATTTTTTTGCTGATATCAGCTAAAATCGTTTCGTTAGTGATACTTATATCACTTTGGTAAAAAATTCTTTTGCTTGTTTTAGGGTTGTCCTGAAGCCCGGTCGGCGCCGGGATTAATACCCGCAATAGTCAAAGCTAAAGGCACAGCATTTTATCTTTTTAACGTGTAAAGAATCGGTCAAATAGCATGCTCATAATTTGATGAATATCATCAATATAATCTTTGTTTAGCATCATATCTGGTTTTTGTATAAACCGCCCGTCAGCATCTGCTAATTCACTTTTGCTGTTCGCTATCAGCTCGGACAGTCCTTCGAGGGTCATTTCCAGGTGAAATTGCAGGCCAAGCACATGATTATCCACCATAAAACCCTGGTTGGAACAAGCTTCACTCTCAGCCAGTGGAATCGCTCCGTCAGGGATTTCAAACCGGTCGCCGTGCCAGTGAAGTACGGTCTGACGATCAGGCAGAAAATCCAGTATAGGATGATTGCATGCCGCCTCAGTCCACCGGATCGGAAACCATCCGATCTCTTTTTCCGGCATAGAGACAACTTCGGCACCCAGCACATCGGCAATAAGCTGCGCCCCCAGACATATACCCAGTACTTTTTTATCACGTTTTATGCAAGCTCTGATAAAATCTTTTTCTCTGCTTAACCATGGGTACTCTTCCTCATCGTGTACGCCCATCGGACCGCCCAACACTACCAGCACATCTATCGTATTTACATCAATAGATTGCAGCTTCTCATTTCTGTAAAGATGAGTGCCGGTCAATGGGTGGTTGTTCTGATGACCCCAGATTTTTATATAGGCCGGCGTCTCAAAAGGGACATGCTGGAGGTAGTGTAGATGCATAATTCGTCACTGTTTCTGTTTCTTTTTTATTGATCTGATTTTGAAAGTAGTTAAGTGTTTTGCCAATGACCAAACCGGTACTGAAAAAATTTCTATCTGATCCAGCATCTGCGATCCATCTTTTTTGGTGACGTAGGTGTCATATACATCAATTTTCATAGCTTCTTAAATATTTTGTTATCGGTTTTTAATAGTATATGGCAGGCTCAAATCGCCGGATTGCACGTCAAAAACACTGTACACCCCCAGCATCGGGCGTTTCTCGTCGTCTGTATTCACCTCCATGTAGGCACTTACTCCATCATAGTTAAATGATTTTTTATGATTTACCCGCTGGGCCGGAACTACAACTTTCAGCATGTTCGATTGTAATACCACAGAAAATCCGGGTGAATCAAGATACATGGGCATACCGGCGTTTGTGGGCGGCAATACCACACTCTCATCCTCTTTTTTGAACTCTTTGACGGACAAGCCGCCTTCCACACGATCATCGTTGACCAGCACCACCCAGTGAGTATGAAAAATCTTTCCGTCATTTTCGTAATTCCGGTCGTTGTTTTCGTCCCAGAGCGGAGTATCGTCAAAATCGGGGTGCGAAGTAACAGCAAAAGCCAGAATTCCTTCGGTGTCATCAAATCCCACATCGGCGGGGCTCAGCGTAGTGGGGAATACATAGCCCAGTACGGGCGCGCCGTGAAGTTGTCCGGCCGGCTTCGGTGTAGTGGCTCCGGCTTTTCCTTTGACCTCCATTTGGAAGACCAGGATATCCAGGTTTTTGTGATATTGAATCTCCGTATCAGCCAGTTGCATATCGCGGGTATCCAGTGCTTTTATTTCGTTAGAAGCAGTAACCTGGGCGTTAAGCGGGGGAAGACCAAGTTGGGTTATGGCCATAATTGTTAAAAAGAGAGACAGAGTTTTCATAACGGTTTATTTTATTTCGGTTAATGGTTGAAAACTCAATATCACTGGATTTTAATTATAAGTCTAACGATATTTACTTCTTTAAAACATAAGTAAAACTTATAATTTTGGAACTGAGGCAACTCAAATATTTGGTTTCCATCGGCGAGGCAGGAACCTTTACCGCCGCCGCAAAGCAGTTGTATATTTCTCAGTCGGCACTGTCCCAGCAGGTAAAAAGCATGGAAGATGAACTGGGGGTGCCGCTGTTTGACCGCTCGCGAAACCGACTGCATTTTACAGAAGCAGGCGAGCTGCTCCACCGGCGAGCCAAGCGCATAGTAAAAGAAGTGGACGATGCGAAAACAGCTATCGACGAGCTGGAACAACTGTACCGCGGTACGCTGAGAATCGGTGTGGTGCAAACTGTCAATGCCTATCTCATGCCACAGGTTGTATCATCGTTTTCGTCCCGTTTTCCAAATGTACATCTGAAGGTCCACGAGCTTTCGGCACCCCGGCTGGAAGAGCAACTGCACGGTCATGAGTTGGACCTTGGCATCAGCTTTCAACCGGCCGAATATCCGGAGATTACATTCGAAACATTGTTTGAGGAAGAGTTGAAGTTAATCGTAAACAGTTACCATCCACTGGCTGGCAAGTCCTGGATTAATGTTAAAACGCTTGACCGTCAGAAACTGGTGCTGCTGCCCGAAGGATATTGCACCCGTCGCATTTGGGACCAGGCAGCCGAACGGGCGGGTATTACGCCCGAAATTCAGATTGAGATGAATACCATCGGCGGCCTGCTCTCGACCTTGCAGGATAATAGCTCAGCCGGAACCATTTTGCCTGCGCTCACGATGCAGATGAAAGCTGCGGAGTCGCTAAAGTCCATTAATCTGAAAAATCCGGCTCCAAAACGAACAGTAGGAATTTTGTGGCGAAACGGGGGATATCGGAGTAAGGCAGCACTCGAATTTGCCCGGCTTTTAGAGCAGTTTATGGAAGAGAGTTAAAATGAGTATAATCATCTTTGCACGTTTCCCGGCAACTGTTTTGGCGGAATGAAAGAAAAAATTATTGTTAGTTGACCTGAACCATCTGCGAATAAAAAAGCCTCCTGAAATTCTTCCGGAGGCTTTATTTGTTTTAGTATTTACTGGTATAAATTGATTTCATTTTAATAAATTAAAGTTCATAAGAATTTCAACTTGTTCAGTTATCTTTTTTATAAGAAGGCTGCCAATTTAACAACAAAAAAATGGTTCTAAATATACCTGATTGCGTCTGATGAAAAATGATAAATTCTACAGGGAACCCCCGGTATTCAAGCCCGAAAATTTACTCCGCGAAGCAAGAAGACAGAAAAACCTGATTGAGTGTCCTGTGCCAAAAGTTTGCCTGCTCGACCCGGATGGTGATCTGGTCAGATACCTGAAGAGGAAGAAAAAGACAGAAAAAAATAACTGCTGGGCGTGTTATCATTCGGAGCTTTACAATTACGATTTGAATGGAACAGAGATTGGCATAATACCTTGTGCAGTGGGGGCTTCATACGCCGTGCTTGTAGCCGAACAGCTCTTTGTTTCGGGTTGTGAACTGTTGATCAGTGTAACTTCTTCGGGAATCATAACTGATGAACCGATTCCCAAACAATTTGCACTTATAACGGAAGCCGTAAGGGATGAAGGTACAAGTTATCATTATCTGCCGGACGGCGAGCCATCTGTTATAGATGACAGTCTCATTAAAAATTTGTGTGACTCTGAAGGTGATGCCGAACTTCCTTTCTTTTTTGCTAAAAGCTGGACTACCGATGCTCCATTCAGGGAAACGGAGTCGGCCATTAATGCTATGAAAAATATAAATGTGACTTGCGTCGAAATGGAAGCCGCGGCATTGTATGCTTTTGCAAGGTTTTCCGGGAACAATGTAGCCTGTTTTGCGCATCTGACAAACAGCATGGCACAGGAAGAGGGCGATTTTGAAAAGGGCGAAGAATTCGGAAGCATCGACACTCTTAACCTGTTGAAATATGTTGTTAATAAGCTGGCATAACCTGACTTAATTTTCAGTGGAGGTTCACGTAATGAACGCAAAGAAAATCTGCGTTCTTTTCGCATACTTCCCGCCCTTTGCGTGAAACACCCATGATCGGATCATTAAAAAAGCAAATACCGGCAATAATGCTAAAATATGAATTGGATCAACTTCCAATCTGTCCTTTTTCAGCAGCTTTTTTGAGTTTGTCGTTTGCGTAGATGGCAATTTCAACCCTTCGGTTTTCCTGTCTGCCGGCTTCCGTTTCATTGGGTGCAACCGGTTGCTCCTCTCCGAATCCGATGATGGTCATACGGTTGGGATCTACATCCAGAAAAGCTGTGTATTCTGCAACAGACTGGGATCTTTTTTCCGAAAGATCCTGGTTATACTCGCTCCTGCCTGTACTGTCGGTATGCCCGGCAAACAGGATATTGGTATCCTCGTATTTACGTAAAATTCCGGCAAGCTCTTCAATATTTTTCCTGGCCTGGTCTTGCAGCGTGTAGGAATTAACGGCAAACAAAATTCCGGAATCGAATGTAATTTTAATTCCTTCTCCCACCCGTTCAACGGTTGCATTTTCGAGGTCTCTTCTCATTTCCTCAGCCTGACGGTCCATGTAATTGCCGATTGCTGCTCCTGCTGCTCCGCCAACAGCTGCACCGATAATAGTTCCGGCTACCGTGTTGCCGGCGGCTTTACCTATTGCAGCACCAGCCAATGCTCCCGCACCGGCGCCAATGGTTCCGCCTTTAGCCGTATTGCTCCAGTTGCTGCATGAGACGCTTGTGAAAGAGAGCAGCGCAATACTCAGCACTATTGTAAGAGATCTGTTAGTGTTCATGGGGTAGAATGTTAATTTCAGTTTGGTTTTTGAAAATTAAATCGGTTTTTTAGCCAAATGTTCCGCTGATAACCGAATTTCGGGCAGTCTGAAGGTATCTGTTTTTAGAGAAAACAACATTATTAAATTTTTCGATTCATATCAGAATTGTACCGGGTTCGTTAGTTCGTTGTGTGTTGTTAGTGGTTCGTTGTTGTCTGTTTGTCAATCCCTGGATTTTTCGTTTATTCAGTAACCCTGAGCGTTACTCAACGCTTCAAGGTGCAAAAAGCGTACGCTTGAAGGTTTTGCTCTGTTGATAACAGCCAATTCACGAAAGTTTCACAAATTCCACGTGTTCCGGGCGCTGCCCAAGAAAGCGTTCTGCCAGCTCCTCAAAACGTTGCGGGCGGTCACTGATATAGCAGGTTAACGATCCCTTCTGATTTTTATTCAACAATTGCCTCTCATTCAACAGACCGGACGCCATTTCTGCAATGGCATCACCGGAATCAATGAGCAGGATATCCCTGTTGTGCTCTCGGAATATTTTGGTGATGGATGCCTTGAAAAGAGGGTAATGTGTACATCCCAAAATCAGTGATTCAATACCGTTATGAAGAAAATCATCCAGGTAGGTTTTTAAAATATCGATGGCTATCTGGTTCTCCGTCCATCCCTCTTCTGCAAGAGGTACCAGCATGGGACATGCTTTCGATTTGATTTCAATCTCACCATCCCCATCTTTTAATGCCCTGATATAGGCTCCCGAACTGATAGTGGCAAGTGTGCCGGTAACCCCAATCTTTCTTGTCCGGGATAAAATGGCTGCACGTTTTCCGGCTGTGATCACATCCAAAACAGGAATATCACCGGCCGTCCGGGTCACTGCCTCTCTTGCCACCGCCGAAACGGAGTTGCATGCTATGAGCAGCATTTTGATATTCCGTTCAACCAGGAACCCGGTAATTTCTTCCGAATAGGCACGGATGGCATCATCCGATTTGATGCCATAGGGAACACGGGCGGTATCCCCGAAGTAGTAGATATCTTCACCCGGCAGACTCTTTCTAACCGATTGAACTACTGTAAGTCCACCGATACCGGAATCGAATATACCAATAGCGGAATCAGCTTCAGGCATATTCGGCATCAGTTATCAACTTTTTTAAATCCGGCTGTTTGAACCGATTTGATATCCATATCCACTTTTATGGGGCCGGCACCCTGATCCACCTCCGTATAGCCTGAAAGGGTTACGTCTACTGTCACTTCAGAGGGTAGCCCCGACTCGGGATTTACGGTAGCAAGCAATTCACTGGTTCCTTCAAGATCTTTTATATCAGCAGTTTCACTATTCTCGGAAAAAATGACACCCAAACCGGATATTTGCCAATTGTCGGCAGAGGCCGAATTTAGAGTCCAGTCATAGGCCAACGTTGCTCCCATATCATCACCCATATAAAGGTCTGATGACCATGAATTGCCTGCTGTCAATTCATTATCAGGATAAACCAGAAACGAATTTTGTAAATTTGCCAGCATCGCCTGGTTCGAAAACTGCTGGTTCAGCATAGGCCGGATCTGGGCCATCTGGTCAGCCGGTATGTCGGTTGCTTTTTTTTCAGCATTGGCAAGAACTTTTTCAACTCCTTCTACCGATTTGACCTTGCCTTTCGATGAAATCGTAACAGTAAAAGGTTCATCAACCATGCCCTTTAGCAGACTGTTAAATGGATTTGCTACTTCTTTTTCAGTATCAAATTCAAGCTGCATCATGCCTACGTCTACAAATACATTCATCCTTAAGTGGCGAAGTTCAAGTACGGCTTCGCCGTTTTCAACACTCAGTACATTAACCGAAAGAACCGATTCCTGATTGTTTTTAATGGTTTGTTCCATTCCCGAAAATGACTGGATCATATCCTGGTTCGAATTTAGTTGCAATTCATACATATCACCGGCAGAAAACCGGTATTCAAGGTTCGTTTGAGCCTGAAGGTTGGCTGCAAAAAGAATGACGAAGAGTATTAAGTTATAAACGTGTTTCATTAGATTTAAATGGCTGGTTGATGGTAGTAGTGATTTAACCTGGATTATTCACAAATTTCTTGGTGAATAATCCGGGTTAAGTGTATTAAGAAATTAAATGATAATAAATAAAATATTCAGGATTGTTTTCAATTTACATTCCTGTGAGTACAATTTTCCCGATGTTTTTATTTTTGCTCATTCGCTTGTGTGCTTCCTCAACATCATTCCAATTATACACACTGTCGATAACCGGTTGAATTTGGCCTGTTTCAAAAAGTTCCATGGCGTAGGTATGGAAGTCGCTGGTAAGCCTGAATTTGTAATCATCACTCCGGTTTCTGAGAGTTGAACCGATGATTTTCAATCTTTTCCTGAGAATGGGTACCAAGCTGGCTTTTTTAAGTTCGGCCCCGCCCAGTAGTGAAAGGATAACAAGCCTTCCATCCAAACCGAGCGACTCTATATTTTTCTCCCAGTAGGGTGATCCCACAAAATCTATGATCAAATCTATAGTTTCAGTCCCGAATTCAGAAGCAATTACTTCGGCAAAATCCTCTTTTTTGTAATTGATTACTTTATCGGCCCCGATCTCCTTACATTTTTTCAGTTTCTTTCTTTGGCTCGCAGTGGTGCTGACCCTGCAGTTGAAAAGCATTTTTGCAAGCTGAATGGCTGCCGTGCCAACACCGCTTGCACCTGCATGAACCAATACATGTTCGTTTCTTTTTATTTCACCCAGAGATTTCAGTGCCTGAAAAGCCGTAATAAAAGTTTCCGGGATAGAAGCGGATTCTTCAAAAGAGAGAGCGTCCGGTACAGCCATCGCCATTCTTTCATGAATTATGCAATACGCTGCATATCCGCCTCCCGGAAGCAGACCAAATACATAATCTCCTGGCTCATAACGGGTAACTTCCATTCCCACAGATTCGACAACACCGGCCATTTCAAGCCCCAGAATCGGTGACGCACCTTTCGGAGGCGGATACTTGCCGGCTTTTTGAAGCAGATCGGCCCGGTTTAAGGCGGTTGCCTCAATTTTCACAAGCAGATCATAGTCCCCCGGCTCAGGTATTGGCACCTCATCTATTACCATTTTGGGCTTTTTTTTGGAAGTGTCTACGGTTAGTGCTTTCATGACGGTTTAATTTTATTGATCATTCTCTCTGCCAAATGTATTGCCTCATCCGATAGTTTCAGTTTGTAACAGGGAACCAAAAAGAATATAAGAAAAATTAAATTTGCCGGAACGAGGCGGGCAAAACCGGTCATAAATTCCAATGGCAGAAGTGCCAGCACTGAGGCAATTGCGGCGACAAGAAGTGATTTGAAAAGATTTCCCGAAAAAGGATGCATATTCATTTTAATTTGCAGATAGAGGGTTTTAATTAAATTGTAGATGACAAGTGAAATAGCTGTAGCTGTAGCTGCCCCAATAATTCCGTAAGCCGGAATCAAAAGTAAATTAGTGGCGATGGTAAGAAAAACCAGGAAAACATTGGTATACAGATCCACCTTGTAATATTTGGATGTGATAATAATGGCTCCATTGATACCGGTGGAAATGGTAATTAATTTGCCAATGGCAATAAGCAGGATTACAAATTTGCCGCTTTGATATGTTTCGGGAAGTAACAGGAAAAGGATATCAAGATTGATCCAGATCAGCCCCATTATAAAAGAACCGGCAAGGAAAAGGTTTAATGCTGTTTTTTTGTAAAGTGATTCAATTTGGCTCCATTTTTTTTCTTTGACAAAATCGCCGATCAGTGGTGTCGTAATTTTTTCAATGGCCCGTGAAGGTACAGAAATCACCGAACCTACATAGAAGGCGATTGCATAAATGGCTGTTTGTTCGAGGTCTGTCAATGAACTGAGCATCAGGATGTCGATATTCCATACAGCCACGGTTGTAAGCCCGCCGAGTAGTGTGTAAAGGCTGTAGCTGGCCATTCCCCGTACAAGTTTTGTTCTCAGGAGCTTAATATTAGGCCTTAGCTTTGCCTCTCCTTTTCTTTGTATGGCAATAAATACAATGATAACCTGTATGCCATAGCCACCCGAAAAGAGAATGATGAATGTCTGAAATGAGATCAAATCAAAGAAAAAGAGGAGAAGTATGAGAATCGTGAAGATTCTGAATACAATATCCGTTGCAAAAGAACCGGTAACGGAATCTTTTAGAGACCTGAGATAGCTATTCAGGACTTCAAAGTAGAGCATAAAAAAGGTGATGGGAATAACCCAGAAATAATACTCTATAAATAGCGGGGATTGGCCTGAATAATAATCTCTGATGAAATCACTCAAAGCCAGGTAAATGAGAGCAAAAATCATAAAACCGGCAAGTGGCACGGTTAAAGTCCAGAAAAACAGCCCATGGTTTTTGCTGTCCATTTTTTTGAAAAGGGGATGAAACCGGAATATCAGGTTTCTGAAACCGAGGTGGGCAAATTGTGATCCTATCATGGATGCGGATATAAGCACGCGGGTGAGCCCATATTGTTCGGGTTGCATTATATGCGGATAGAGCAGGATTGTAGTGACAAACCCGAGCCCAATTCCTGCATAGGAAATAACGGTGTTATAAAATCCTTGCCTGGCTACAATTCCCAAATGGATATCCTGATTATGATTGTTTGTCTTTAAAATGTATCCCGAAAAACCCTTGCAGAACCCAAAACCGGAAGATCATCAGAAAACGTGCCGCATCCGCTTTACCCTTCCAAACGTATCCGGCGGCAAGAACGGCGCTTCCGGCCAGCTTAATCAGCTCGGAAATAAATTTACGGCCTGTCCCAAAAAAGGATCCCGACAACCGTAAGCGTTCACTATAACCGATTCCGGCCGACTGCTTTTTTAAGTATTCCCTGTCGAGGCGCCGGTTTCCAATACGGTGCCAAAGTTCAAGCTGTGGCAGATACCAGGGTTCAACGCCTGATTTCCGCGCTTTCTCAATAAAATCTTTTTCCTCACTGCCCGACAGAACAGTGCCGGTTCTTCCAAGGTTTGTGTCAAACAGACCGGCTTTGCTAAACAGTTCTTTATGTATCAGCATATTGCCGCCTCTTGGAAAATTGTCAGGCGGATACTTCTTCATTTCATCTCCCAGGTCGTGCAATCCGAACATAGCCATCAACTCGTCCGGAATCCAATCCGGTTCGGAATCATCGAAAGTAACAAAAATGCGTCCGCCTGCACAAGATAATCCTGAAACAAGATCGACAGACCGAACTGCCTGCTCTACAAAATCTTTTTTTAGATGGACATCGTCATCAATAAATAACAAAAAGCTTCCTGCTGCTTCTTCTACTGCCCTGTTGCGGGCGTGTGAGAGTCCCTGTTTTTTTTCCATTACCGACCTGAAACGAATACCCTTATTTGATTCAGCAAACCATTCACATACATTTGGAGTATCATCCGGTGAGTTGTTGTTTACGACAAGAATTTCAAATTGTGCAGGATCCTCTGATTGGACAGCGAGATCTTTGAGAGTATCTTTCAGGTAGTTTGCCCTGTTATAGGTGCAAATGGCAACTGTAATCAGTGGTTTCTGTTTCATATTCGGTATATTTTCGAACCAAATATAATCATAAGATTAAAGAAGAGTTGACTAACCCAAACAATCCCTTGGTATCGGCAATTATTCCTACGCGGAACAGATGCAATTTGCTGGAACGTGCTATTGATTCCGTGATGTCACAGACCTGGGATCATCTCGAAATTATAGTTGTTGATGACGCCTCTGATGATGATACTGAAAAACTTCTCAAAACATTATCCGGAAATAAGAAGCTCACATATTTCAGGAATTCCTCTCCCCGTGGAGCTGCTGCCAGCCGCAATATTGCAATTGAACATGCAAAGGGGGAATTTATCGCGGGCCTGGATGATGACGATACCTGGCATCATGAACGAATTGAAAAACTGGTTCTTGCTTTTGAAGAGGGGATCTCAGCGGTTTGTTCTTACGACAGGATGAAAACGGGTAAAAATAACCGCGTGTGGAAAAAAAAGCATATTATTTCACTGAATGACCTGCTTTATTACAACCGGGTTGGCAACCAGGTTCTTACGAAAAAGCAGTATGTATCGGAAGTAGGAGGATATGATGAATCACTGCCATCGGCGCAAGATTACGATCTCTGGATCAGGCTGGTTAAAAAATTTGGCCCTGTTAAAACCGTACCCCAGGCGCTTCAGACAATAAATATGGAAGAAGCCAGGGATAGGATCAGCAATTCTGCAAAACAGGTCAGAGGATATAATCAGTGCTTTGAAAAGCACAGGGCTCTCATGAATCAAAAACAGATTAAGTATCAAAAATACAGGCTCAGGCTTGCTGAAGGACACAAAGCCGGGTGGCCGGAGATATTTTTGAATACACCGTCATCTCTTTATTTCAAGGAAATCAAAAGAAAACTTTTTTTATGAAATTTACGAAAAGTATGTTTTTCAGAACGAGGATACATCCGGTACTTGCTAAAATTCCGATATATGATTACTACCTGTTAAGAAAAAAAAGCTATCTGAAAACGGCAGGCTGGTTCAAAAGTTTCAGGGAAGAAGCATCGATAGATAACGAAGGGAACCCGATACCCTGGTTTACCTATGCTGCTATTGAGTTTTTGAAAGAGCGTATACCTGAGGATGTAACTGTTTTTGAATATGGCTCCGGTATGGGCACATTGTGGTGGGCATCGAAGGTTAAACAGGTTGATGTTGTGGAAGATGATGAGAAATGGATGAAGATGATTGAGCCAAAACTATCCGGAAATGTGAATATAATGCATCGAACACCAGATAACACCTACTCTTCTGCAATTGAGGAATCCAAAAGTAAGTATGACGTGATCATTGTGGATGGCAAAATTAGAAATGAATGCTGTAAAAAAGCAATTCATTGCCTGTCCGAAAAAGGGGTTTTGATTCTTGACGATTCACAGCGCGAAAGCCAAATGGATTCGATCGACTTGTTGAAGTCAAACGGATTTAAACAGCTAAAGTTTAAAGGGCTGAAGCCGATTGAATTTATTTCGAGTGAAACATCCATTTTTTATAAAACCGGAAGTATTCTGGATCTATAAATCGGTTTTTCCGGACACGGAAGCGGATTTGTGCATATTGCATATCTGATAAGGAAAACTCTTGACTCGCTTTGATAGTGTTCTGTCAACCGTAAACCCGCAAAGTTTTATCTCAGGGTTGCTTCCATTTTCTCAAGATACTGCCATTTTAGAAAGGAAACTTTGCGGGTTTTTACCCGGCCTTTCATATTTGACTAAACATTCGTTTCTTGCGCCGCCTTACATAGAAAAAGATTCCAAGCAAGCCGCTGCCAAAAAGGAGAAATGTTCCGGCTGCCGAAGCCCAAAACCCCGCATAATACCAGTTGGGTTCCAGCTCAAGAACCAGTTCGGATTCGCCTGCAGGTATTTCAAATCCCCTGAGTATGTAGTTGGTTCTTATAATTTCAACCGGGTTTCCATTCAGTGTTGCGCTCCATCCTGGCGGATACCAGATTTCACTCAGCACCAAAAAACCGGGGGCTTCACGTGAAAGGTCCAGTACGATTCTGTTGGCATTATATTCATTTACCGTCACGGTGGCGGCAGTATCGGGCTGAGCAGTGATTGGTTTATTTCCGGTTATGTAGGCAGTAACACCGGGATCAAAACCGTCGGTTATCGCGGTGAGAACGTCAGGCTGGCTTTCAAGTGTGTTTACTTCATCCACAAACCAGGCTTTGGGGAGCACATTTTTGTTTTCAATAACACTTCCTCTGCCGGTTTCAAACACGGTTTCTAATTCCGGCATTTCCGGTGAGCCGCCAAGAGTCAGGTACTTGATATTGAGCATACTCAAAACCGGGATATTCAGTCCGGCGGCACCGGAAAAAAAGGCACGATCAATCATATCCTGGTAATAGCCCGGCTTGGCTCCCGAATAACCGCCGGCCGACGGATAAAAATAGGATGGAACGGCATTGTTGAATGGATTGGAAAGCAAGGGCAGCGCACGGTATTTCCAACCTTCTTCGTGGGTTACATTTTCACTGATAAAAAGGTCGGTTTCATTGCCTCTTTGTTCAATTACCTGTTCAATACTTAATGACTTGTCCACAAGAGAATTCTCGCTGTGATATCGCATGCCGATACCGATCATGTCTGCTGCTGTAAGAACAGGGAGTGCAATAAGTGCTATGGAAAGTGGTAATTTACCCATGCCTGCAATCCAGAACAGGCCGAGGCCGGCCACAATGAAAAATCCGAACCGGATCGTATCACCGCGGGCCAGGTCACGCCGGGCCGGCACAAGCTGCTCGTTGATATAGTTGTTAACTACCTGCCTGACTCTCGGGTCATCAATGGAAACCTGGTTCTGTTGCGCTACCTGTTCTGCTATTTGCGCACGCTCACCCGGTTTTTGAAAATTAAGGGCTTGGAAGCCGAGTATTATAAATAAAAGGCCTGCACCCGCAGCAATTCCAATATTTTTTTTCCAGGCAGGGGATTTGTTCTCTATCTCATTTACAATATGTTCCAGGCCGAAAAGTGCAACAACGGCAAAACAAAAAACGGTTGTCATAAGCCACATTTCCGGGACCCTGAACTTGTCGAACAGAGGAAAATAATTGAACATGAAGCTGTTCAGGAGAGTAAAGTGTTCGCCGAGTGAAAATAAAAGTGTGGCTATGCCCGGCCCTGCAAATACCCATTTCAATTCATGCTTCGAGCGAATCAAACCGGTAATAAAAAAAAGGACGGCGAGGGCACCCATATAATGAGGCCCGCTGGTGAAAGGCTTCGGGCCCCAGTAAGAGTCGCCGCTGGCACCGCCATACGAGCCGGGAATGGCCAGTGTGAGAAGCTCTCCGAAACCCTGCGACCAGGAAAAGGCATAATCCTGTGCTAACCCGTCCGTATTTTCAATTTCGGATCCGCCTCTCATACTGAATTCCGAATATTCGGCAGTGCTCCAGTAAAGCTGAAGGGTGATAAGAAGCGCAATAAAGGATGCACCCAAAATTAGCGACGAGTGCCGGAAAAAGTCATTGAGCTTCTTCTTTTTGAGAAAAGAGACGGCATCATATAAAAAGAGGGTTACCAGCGGAAACAGAAAGAAATAGGTGACCTGGGGATGATATGCCCGCAGATGCAGGGTTACTGCAAGGGCAAAAAGAAAAAAAACCGGCCAGCGGTTTAAATTCGTCCGCGTTATCAAAATATAGCCAGAATAAATCCAGGGGATAAAAATATAAGCCATGAATTTTGCATTGTGGCCTGCCCCGATGATGATGGGGATGTAGGTGCTGAATCCTACCACGACAGCTCCGAAAACTGCGGTAAGAGGCCGCAATCCCAAAAGAAGAAACATCAGGTAGGCCCCTCCAAGCAGAATCCAGTATTCAATGGCGGGGTAGATAAAATCGAAGAGCTTTAACAGGGTATTGTCAAGGTTTGCAATCTGCGGCGGATGTGAAATCGTGTTTGCAGGCATTCCCGAAAACATATTGGCAGCCCAGTGGGCAACATCATCATGCTGTTCCCTGTATTCAATCAGTGATTCAGCCCCGGCCCTCCATTGAATTTTGTCATTGCCCATATATTGTTTTCCGCCCAGCGTGGTGGAATAAAAAAGGATGAATGGCAAAATGAAAAGAAACAGCAGGGAAAAGATATGCTTGCGCTTCTCAGGCAGTTGATCCCAAAATCCTTTTTTAATAGCTGTTTTGTCTTTCTTTCTGGCTGGCATGAGTGTTTTTTATCGATTTAACATCCGGGTAAACGGTTAGTGAAGACTGAGACATTGGCCTAAATGCCCGGTTACTCGATTACTTTGGGTACCCGGAAATAGTCGGAATCGGCATCAGGAGCATTTTTGAGTGCATCTTTATGCGGGAGCGGGTCTTTGGCAATATCCTTGCGGAATCCGGCAGTAAATTCCGAAACATGCTCAAGTGGCTCCACATCTGAAATGTCTACTTCTTCCAGAAGGTCAATATATTCGAGTATTCGGTTCATATCACCGGTCAGACGTTCTGTTTCATCCGGTGTTAACTGAAGCCGTGCCAGGCCGGCTACGTATTTTACATCATCTTTGGTTACACTCATCAGAGTCCTATTTTGTATTGTTTATAAGAAGCAAAGTTAAAAAAACATTTGAAGAAAGAATAAACCGATTATGATACAAAAAATTTTAGTGATGGGTGCCGGAGCTGTGGGGGGTTACTTTGGCGGAAGGATTGCTGAAAATACGAAAAAGCAGGTTTTTTTGGTTGCGCGTGGCGGCCATCTCAAAAAAATAAAAGAGAGCGGATTGAAAATTTTAAGCCCTGATGGGGATGCAATTTTGAAGGTGCCCGTTTCGTCTGATCCCGTTGATTTTCCGTCACCCGATTTAATCCTGTTTACGGTAAAATCGTTTGATACGGACCAGGCCATCGGGCAGATCAAGCCGGTTGTCAGAAATGATACAGTTATTCTAACCCTGCAAAACGGAATTGAAAACTATAAGAAATTGAATGCTGTTTTCGGAGACAGGGCTCTACAAGGGCTTTGCCAGATTGGGGCAGGCCTTGAAAAACCGGGAGTGATTCGTCACGATTCTCTCGGCCTGATTATTTTCGGAGAACAAAATGGAAAGGAAACAGAAAGAACCCGAAAACTTGCGGAGCTGTTCGATCAGTCAGGTATTTCAAATCGTGTCTCAGAAAATATAAAAAAGGAAGTGTGGCTGAAATTTGCCTGGAATACGGTTTATAACAGCCTCACAGCCGTCATGGATGTACCGGTAGATGGTTTGTATACCGGTATTCGTGCAGAGAAAGAAATAAAAAAATTACTGGAGGAAGTGAAGATTGCAGCAAAGGCGGAAGGCGTTGAGATTGAGGAAAAAGAACTGGATGAAATCATGAATAAAAGCCGAAGCCTTGAAGGATTTATCACATCCACGCTGCGAGACCGCAGGGCCGGAAAGCCGCTCGAATACGACGGGTTAACCGGCGCGCTGCTGCGTTCAGCAAAAAAACACGGCATAGAGCTGCCACGTTTCAGACTGTTGCATGGAATGGTGCAGGCAATAGATCAATATTCCCGTTCTTCGGAAATGCGTGACAAAAATTGAGTTCTGTTGAGTTCACCCTTTGCGTATAGGTTGATATCCGATTTATTAACCCGGAGATTCACCCTTTTTGGGAAATTATCCTGCTTCACATCCATATTGAGGTTTATCAGCAAATATTCGTCCTCTTCAAGTGACTTCAAGGTGACACCGTAATCGGCTATCACATCTTTTATCAGGCCAAGGCTTTTATCAAGTTCAGCTTCATAATCAACAGAATCGGCATTCGATTCTGCATTTTGGGTAAATATAATACCGGAGATGTTGTTTTGCTCACTTGCCAGTTTACGCATCTCTTCATTTAATTTTCTGAGCGATTCGTTTAACTCTTTCCGTCCAAGATTAATTGAATCACGGAGAACGGCAGCTTTATTTCTTAAACTGTCGATATCAATTCTGTATTGAAAACGCAGCGTATCGATGTTGGCGAAGTTGGATCTGTACTTATCCATCTCTTTAGCTAAAGAGTCCATGTCAAATTTAAAATCGAAGTTAAAATCTTCGACTGAATCGGTATTTACCTTGAAATCAAATTCCATTCTGGGTGCTGACAATTGCCAATTTTCACCGCCGATATATACTCTGAAAGTGGTTTTCAAATCCGCCTTGTAAAATACCCCGAAATCATTTAGCCGGATGAAATGCGGTTCACCGGTTATTTTTAATTTGAAATCTTCATCCTCAAACGCTGATGAGAGAATGGTTGAAAAGATTGAAAGATCATTTTGATTGGCTTTTTTATCGAAAATCGCCTCATTTTTAACCCGTGTCTGGAACTGGCTTTCGTTTATTTTACCGTTTGAGAGTTCTTTAACATCTTTGATTCCGACTGAATATGCAGCTTTTGGCAATGAATTTGCCAGCTTTGAATCACCCGTAATAACGAATAATGACGTACGCCGGTTACCAGAAATAGGAGATTCACCCACTATAAGAAGTACTCTTTCATTTTCGGGCAGGTAGCTTACCGGAGAAAGATAAGATTGAAAAAAATCCCGTACCTTGGCTTCAACGGATTCTTCATTGACAAGTACTTTCTCACCTTCACCGCTCTCTCCATAGACAAAGTAAAGTTTTGCATTACCGTTGCTGTTATTGACAACCCGGATAAAATCTCCGGACAAATTGCCCGGTACAGAGAGAATAATACCATAGCCGGGCTGATAATATCCGCTGATATCCGAAGCTGACAACATTCCGCCGCCTACTCTGATAACAGAGTCGGAATCCTGGTTATCATTTACTACTTCGGCACGAAACATCTCGGCCAAAATAGTTTTCAGGATTCGAATATCACGGTCTATTTTAGATTGATTATTATCCGGGGATTGCGCCGGTGACCCGGCGGTAATAATAAGTGATACCAGAACAGTTAAAAGAGTGTTGGCCAATATTTTCATTTTCGGACTCCAATTGATTTTTTAAAATTATTCCTGTTGTGTGCTGATTGCATACAGAAGCCCGTTCAGAGTTTGATCGGTCTGACGGAACCGGTTGTATGTAACCTCCTCAAGTTGTGCGATGCCGCCACCCAGAAGCTGCAGGTCATTTGCTCGCTGTGTTTCGAAGTAATCAACAATTTGTATCATTGCTTCTTCGAATTGTTCATTTTGCTGTTCCTGCGCTTGCCGGATAAGGTTGGCGGCGAGCACTGCGTTTTCCTGCCTGATTTGCTGAACCAGAGCATCAGCTTCATCTTTACTGAGGCCGTTACTCTGATTGTGAACAACCGGAGCACCGCCAAAGGCAAGAGTGAGGCCGTCACCTGTAGTGCTTACAGTCAGCTTAGCAGCCGAAGCCAACAAGACGGCAATCAAAAACAGGGCAGCCAGCGAAAGTGCCGTTTTACCTAATGTTGATCTCGGAGTCAGAACTTTTCTGATCTCTTCGATACGGGCAGCCACCCGGCCTTTCTCGGGATTCATCATTAAGAGCTTTGCACCAGACTCTTCGCTTTGTATCTGCTGCAATAAAGACCGTGTTTCACTCATTTCATCGAGCTCCTTTTTCAGCCCGGGATCTTTTTCCAGAAGCTGTTCAAATTCAGCTTTCTTATCTTTGCTCATCTCGTCATAGAGATAATCCATCATGAGAAGTCTTGCATCCTGCTTATTCATAACTCATTATGTCTTTGTTGATATTCCACTTTTCAAAAATTTTTCTCAGGGCTTTTAAGCCGTAATACATTCTGGATTTCACCGTATTTTCCGGCTCATCGAGAACCTCGGCAATTTCCCGGAATGTCATTTCTTCAAATTCTTTCAGTATTATTACCGTGCGCTGTGCATCCGGTATGGAAGCGAGAGCCTGCTGAAGAATCATTTGCAGTTCTTTGTCAGCCAGTTTCGAATAAGGCGAATGATCTGCAGACCTGTTTTGCACATGCAGTACATTTTCAAGGGGTGTCGACCGTCGCCTGCCGGCCCTTTTTAATTCATCGAGACAGAGGTTGTTGGCAATCCTGTAAATCCAGGAAGAAAATTTCTGTTCGTCATCAAGAGTATCAATCCGGTGATAAACCTTGATAAATGTTTTTTGAGTGATCTCCATCGCTTCGTCTCTGTCTGCAAAAAACCGGTATGCAAACCGGTGAATTTTATCCTGCCAGCGATTCACAAGGAAATTAAATGCAGCGGTATCTCCGCCGCGGATACTGCGAATAAGTTGTGCATCCTCCATGTCTTTCAGCTTCTTTGTCAAATCACAGGAGATCTGAAATTTTCAAGATAATTTATATATGTAGACGAAGAAGGCAGGGGATAAGTTTTATTTGGAGATAAATTTATTTTTTAATGGCAAACAGGAGTGAAGATTGATCACTGTAAGTGAGATGGTAAAGACGGCTAAAAACAAAAAAAGCCCGCTAATGATTTAGCAGGCTTTTAAATATAAGTCTTAAAATACGTGAGGCTACTGGTAATCCAGGCTTCTTACATTTAACGCACTTAATCCTTTTGGTGTGTCTTCGACTTCAAACTCAACTGATTCATTTTCTTCGAGTCCCTGGTCATTATCCAGACCTTCAACATTGTTTCTGTGCACGAAGATATCTTTGCTACCGTCTTCCGGTTCAATAAATCCGAAGCCTTTTTGTGTGTCGAAAAATTTTACTTTGCCTTGTTTCATAAATGGTATTGTGTATTGTTTTGTACACCGGACAGGTTGTATCTGATGAAAAGGTGTTTATTGTAACGTGTCTTTCCTAAAAATATACTTTGACAGGTGGGTTATTATGTATTGAATTAAATATCGGGATTATATTTGAGAATACCAACTATTAATATGATCAAATGAAGGAGGACACATCTGTAAAAAGATGCGAGAACCTTTTTCGAACATCGAAGCCGCCGGGGTTTCACGCTAAGGACGCCATGAATGCGCAAAGGTCGCGGTTTTTTAAAATCAAGCTGGGAAATGGGTGGAGTTCATACCTGACTCTGCGCGATAAGCCCTGTTTTTATCTGTTTCATAAGCTATTGAAATGTTAAAACAGATTAGCGAATCAGTGTCTGTAACTTCAGCTTTTCTAATGTTTAAATTTTTAATCATGCTATATTATTTATTGGTGTAATCTAAAAAACAACGCCCCGGATAAATTTTAGATTGTATTTCCTGTCATTAACCCCTAATTTGATTTTTATGATATCGAATCGGGGCGTGGCGTAGTCCGGTAGCGCACTCGGCTGGGGGCCGAGGGGTCGCAGGTTCAAATCCTGTCGCCCCGACATAATTAATTCAATACTTCTGCATTACATAATCGAATACTTCACTACAAGTTTGGGCATAGAGTGCCCGGTCATATTTGTCCGGAAGAAAGCGGTCCAACTCTTTTTCGATTGTAACTTTTACGTCTGCCACCCGGGTTTGATACTTACTCCAGTCCAGGACAAGCTTCTCTGATTTAAGTTTATCAATTAACTTCACAATGCCCTTCTTAATTTTTTTTCGTTCGGCCTGAGTCAGTTGTACTTTTTCAGTTTCAACAACGATATCAAAAACGGCAAGCTGCTCTTCGGTCAGGTTCTCCCTTATGTGTCGTTTTTCTTCATGATCCAGTTTTTTTACAAATTCAAACAGTTCCTCTAAATGTAATTCCGCGGCAACACTGTAATTATTATACTTTTCAATCATTTCCTCGAACTGCTCCTTGAAGTTAATTCGAGAGCGGTTTTTTTCGATCAATTCAGAAATCTTTTCCTGGACCTGCGTCTTTATCTTCTGCAGCTCTACACGTTTATTCTTCTTTTTGGCAAAACGTTCTTTCAGCTTTTCGAAATCGATCTCGCTGATATCAATCGGCTCGGAGCCTTCTTTCATGATTGCCGGAGAACTAACAATCGATTTGTCCAGTTTTTTGTTGATCTCTTTCCGGATCTCATTGATATCATCTTCAGAGGATGGCCCCAGTTGCCTGATAAAATCACTGATCGCTTTTAATGCTGATCGAACCGGGAGAAACTCTTCGGCGCCGGGATCGGGCAGTATCGCCTTATAAAGATGATTGACTGTCCGGGCATGAACCATAAATTCTTTCTTTTTCTCATCGTTGATCAATACCTGATCTGCTGCATTGTACACTTCCTCTTCCAAATCGTCAAACTCTACAATGGCTTTTGCAAACTCCTCCTGGTACTTTGATTTTTCAAATCCTTTGGCCTTGATGATTTTCTCCAGTTCAACTCCTTGTTCCTCACAGAAATTTTTAGCTTCTGAAATAGCCTTCCTTAACTGCTCTACCAACTCTTCTTTATTCTTTACCGGGGTAGTTCCGTCGTCCTCCTGCCCGGTTGCATATACGGCCAGCGCTTTTTGGAGGTGCCGGAACACACCAATGTAATCTACAATCAGCCCGTTATTCTTTCCCTCAAAAACACGATTCACCCTGGCAATGGTCTGCATCAGGGTATGGCTTTTCATTGGTTTATCGAGATAGAGGGTAGACAAGCTGGACACCGAAAAGCCCGTAATCCACATCGCGCAAACAAACACAAGGCGAAGGGGATCTTGATCATCTTTGAAACGTTCATCAAGAGGTTCTTTTTCAAGACGAATGCGGTGTGGGCGTATATCAAGCCGTTGCTCTTCAAACTCCTTAATTTCATTCTGTGATTTTGAGATAACCACTGCCATATCAGTTTCCCGTATGAATTGTAACCGTTCCAGAAGCTGATCTTTTTCCAACGATCCGGCGCTCTTTAACCGGCTTTTTACCCGGTCCTCTTCTGCCTTCCACTGCTTTTTGACCAGGTCATACATTCTCACAGTGGTAAAGCGGTCAATGCAAACCATCATCCCCTTGCCCATAAAGCCACGATTCAGAAAATGCTGAACCAAGTCCCTGGCGATGGTTTCAAGCCTGTCCTGCCGGGTAATCAGGTGATACTCCTGGCGAAACTCGCGCTCCAGTTTATCTTCTTGTTTATCATTAAGCATTGCATCTTCAAGAAGTTCCTGCAGCTCTTCATTGAGATGTTCATTGCTTAATTCCAATTCCGGAATCCGGTTCTCATAGTAAAGAGGAACTGTTGCGTTATCTTCAATGGACTGCTTAAAGTCGTAGACGCTCACATAGTCGCCAAACACCTCGCGGGTACGCTGATCTTCGCCTTTGATGAGTGGTGTTCCCGTAAACCCCAAAAATGCCGCATTGGGCAGGGCCTTGCGCATATTCATTGCAAGCGTATCGTATTGGGTTCGATGGGCTTCGTCAGTAATGACTATAATGTCATCATCTTCACTTAATACAGGAAATTCCTCGCCATCACGCGCATGAAATTTATGGATTAATGTAAACGTATAGCGATGATTTTCACGCAGCAGTTGCTTAAGCTGTTCTTTACTGTCGGCCCTGACTTCTTGCTCCGGTTCCGTAACAGCTCCAACACTGGCAAAATTCTTATAGATTTGCTCATCCAGGTCGAGCCGGTCAGTAACAATCACAAACTTCCAGTCGCCCGGTATGGATCGCATGATCTTTCGTGTAAAAAACACCATCGAAAAGCTCTTTCCACTGCCCTGTGTATGCCAAAATACGCCGAGCTTTCCTCTGTTCTTTTCAATTTGCTTAACAGCTTCAATGGCGTTGTTTACACCCAGGTATTGGTGATTGCGGGCCATTAGTTTACCAGGCCTGGAACGCGTATCATCATACAGCAAGAAGTGTTCAAGAAGATCAAGCAGCCGATTTTTTTCACATATACCACGTATTGCGGTTTCCAGTGAGACAATGCCCGGCTCCTCTTCATCGCTGATCTTTTTCCACTCCGTATAAAATTCCCAGGGAGAGGAGATAGTCCCGATCCTGGTATCTACACCGTTAGACAAAAAGATGAACTGATTATACCAAAAGATCTGTGGTATCGTATCCTTGTAATCGCTGATGTTGCTGCTATATGCTTCCCTTACCGGTCGCGCCGGTTTCTTCAGTTCAAACAGTATGACCGGCAACCCATTGATAAAGGCGACAAGGTCGGGGCGTTTGTTTCCATAGTCACCGCTGACCCACAACTGGGAGACCAG
>CAYPZI010000037.1:0-24658 GCA_964415185.1 uncultured Balneolaceae bacterium
TACCGTGTTCATGCCGTATGTGTGAAAATAGGAACGAACCAGGAAATCACTGCCCGCCTTGGTTGCCGAATAGGGTGAATTCGGGGCGTAAGGGGTTTGTTCCGTAAAATACCCGGATTCACCCAACGTTCCGTAAACCTCATCGGTAGAAACGTGAAGAAACCTGTTTCCTTTAAAATCAGGCTTATACTCCTGCCACAATTGACGGCATTCTTCGAGGATATTGAAAGTGCCCAAAACATTTGAAAGGACAAATGGTTCCGGCCCCAGGATAGAATTATCAACATGTGATTCGGCTGCAAGGTGCATCACGCCGTCGGGCTTCCAGTCTTTCAGTACATCTTTTACTTCAGTGCGGTTTACTATGTCCAGTTTATGAAACGAGTATCGCTCAGAACTTTCTGCTTCTTTTAAATAAGACAAATCGGAAGCGTAGGTCAGCTTGTCGATATTCAGGATTTCAATTTCAGGATAATTTTTTATTAAATAGAGGATCAGATTCGATCCGATAAACCCGGCACCGCCGGTTACAATCAGTTTCATTTATTTTCCTTTTTTAATTTGATAAAAACAGGATGTATTGTCATGTCAGTTGTAAACCCGCAAAGTTTTATCTCAATATTGCTGCAATTATATTAATATAATGTCATTTCAGAAAGGAAACTTTGCGGGTTTTTATCCGGCATTTTATCATTGGCTTGACAGTAGTTCATTTAAAACAAATCTTCACTATTTAAACTCTTTAAATACGGCAGATTTTTGTCCTTATTGGAGAGTACCGGGTTTTTGATTTTCCAGTTAATATTTAAATCAGGGTCGTCCCATCGAATTCCTCTTTCAAATGAGGGATTATAATAGGAAGAGCATTTGTAGCTGATAATAGCTTGTTCTGAAAGTACGGCAAAGCCATGGGCAAAGCCTTTGGGAATGAAAAGCTGGTGATGGTTCTGATCGTCCAATTCTACTGCTTCAAATTTTTTGTAAGTAGGAGATGAGGTTCGTATATCAACGGCTATATCCACTATTTTTCCTTTAGTAACCATGATCAGTTTTGCCTGTGCTGCCGGTTCAACCTGATAATGAAGTCCCCGGATAACCCCTTTTACCGAGCTGGAAATATTATCCTGTACAAAAGTTGCATTTAGGCCTTGTTTATTAAGATACTTCTCCCTGTAAGATTCAAAAAAATAGCCGCGTGAATCTTCATAAATGGCAGGTTTCAACAGATAAAGCCCATCAAGACCGAGTTTTTGAAATTTCATATTTCAGTATTTGTTCATTGATTGTGAATTTAGAAAAATTTCCAGGCTGCTTCGCCAATCTTTGATCAGGACCGGATTCATTTCTTTCATTTTTTTTATTGACAGTTTTGAAAATGCGGGCCTTTTAGCTTTTTGTTTAAATTTATCGCTTGAAACTGCCCGGATACTCACCTCCTTGTTTGTAATTTCGAATATCGCTGAAGCGAAATCAAACCAGTTTATAATACCGGCTGTGGTGAAATGAAACAATCCGGTTTTGCGATGATTAATCAGGTAATATAGTGCCGGAATGAGATCATGTACAAAAGTTGGACTGCCCCATTGATCATCAACCACCTGCAACTCATTACGGCTCTCTGCCAGGCGAAGCATGGTTTTGATGAAGTTATTGCCATGTTTTCCGCAAAGCCAGGATACACGTAAGATGAGGTATCTGCAACCTGAATTTTGAATGGCCTGTTCGCCGTTCAGTTTACTTTTCCCATAGATATTAAGCGGGTCAGATTCGGCATTTTCCGGATAACCATCCGGATATTTTGTACGATCGGACTTAAGGCCGGGAAAAACATAATCTGTGCTGAAATGAACCAGGAGGGCATTAATTTTCAAGGCTGCCTCCGCAAGGTTTTTTACCGCCTGGCTGTTGACAAGAAATGCTTTTTCCGTTTCATCTTCAGCACGGTCAACGGCGGTATATGCAGCACAATTGATGATAATATCCGGTTTTTGATCTTTCAGAATCGATTTTGTTTTATCAAAATCTGTGATATCCAGTTCAGACGAGGTTAAAAAAAGTGAACCGGGTTGATTGAATAATTCCGACTCCTGTAACTCGCTGCCAAGTTGCCCCCCTGCGCCCGTGATCAAATATTTCATATCGAATTGCCGCTCGCAAGTTCATTTGCATGGAAGTAGGATGAAAACGTACCGGCGTCGGTCCACCACCCGTCAAGTATCGAATACTGCATCTTTCTTTCACGAATATAGTGATTGTTCACATCGGTAATTTCGAGTTCACCGCGGCCGGAGGGGGTAAGGTTTCGGATGAAATCGAATACACGGGAATCGTACATGTAGATTCCTGTTACAGCATACTCCGATTTGGGATTTTCAGGCTTTTCTTCAATTCTCAGAATTTTATTATCTGAAAGTTCCGGCACGCCAAAACGCTCGGGGTCATGTACTTTCTTGATCATAATCTGAGCCCCGTCATCATTAAAATTTTGTACGGCATCTGCGATGCTTGCACTGAATACATTATCACCGAGAATAACGGTTAAGCTTTCATCTCCTGCAAAATTTTCTGCAAGCCCCAGGGCCTGTGCAATGCCGCCTGCTTCGTCCTGCACTTTATAGGTGAATCTGCAGTCAAATTCACGGCCCGAGCCCAGCAGGTTTACAACATCACCCATGTGATCGGTTCCGGTTACGATCAGGATTTCACGAATCCCGGCTTCGATTAATTTTCCGATCGGGTAGTAGATCATAGGCTTTTTTCCTATTGGCAACAGATGCTTATTGGTTACTTTGGTAAGGGGGTACAACCTTGTACCGGTTCCCCCGGCAAGTACAATTCCTTTCATAATTCGAATAATCAGTTTTTAAATTTATTTGCAAAGATATCGTTTCTACAGTTTAATTCAGAACTATTGACATCAAAACTCCCGACTTAAAGTAAAAGTTCAAGTCGCGATTTTGTGGTTGAAACAGATTTATACCGGGTTTATTGGTCCGTTGTGTGTTGTTTGCGGTTCGTTGTTCGTGACAGCTTGTAAACAACTGACACTGACAACGAACAAAAGCGACTTCCTGTTTTATGATGCAAGCTCTCTAACCTTTTGTTTTTATAACATAAAGTAAGGAGTTCTGAACTTGCTGTCATTATGAATTCAGATCCAATTCTTAAGTAAAATTTAATCTAATAACTAACCATTTAAGAATTTTTTAATTACACAGGTAAATCATTACAAGTATCATTCAATCAAACAGTAAATTTGTAAATGTTAAATGCTTTCTAATGTTAACATTTTAAATATGCATGTAACAATTTCAGTTCTAAAATGTCCTGAAGTTAGAAAGATTTAATTTAGCAATCTGTATTATGAACGATTACTCGGATATTTTTTATCTGATTGGGGCGATACTCGTTTTTTCTATGTTATCCCTGCAGGTGAACAGGCTGATATTCAGAAATAATCTCATCCAGATGCAGTCGGGTGTTGAATACCATGCTGTAACACATGCTCAGGATTATGCCGATCAGATTCAGTTTATGAGATCAGAAGATGACCTGGACGATTTTTCAGATCTCTTTCCACGTACCGACAGTGTCTCTTTTAATGACTCGGATCCTTCGGCTTTTTTGCCTTTTCTTGTGAATGTTGAAGTGTCTGATACCACACTGGTCGATTCAAATGTTGATAATAAATTTGTGAGGATCAGTCTGAACAGCCAGTTTCTTGAAAGAGAAGATATAGGTGTTGCTGTGCCTACACGGACAATTGTCGTTGAAATGATTAAAAGTTTTATCAATTAATGAACTGATTCAGGGGGTTTTTCTATGAATATAAGTCTGATTACAAGTTTTGCCATTGGGGGCCTCGTATTGCTTTCCATTTTGGCACTGAACAGAAATATGATGCTTCATTCGGCTGATTCAACGGTTGAAATTATAAATCAGTACAAAAGCGATGAACTGTTTGAATTGATAACACATGACCTTTCGCGCATCGGGTATGGTTTTCCCTCTCCTGGAGATGAAGTTAAAATTCAGCAATTCAAAGATGATATGATCAAATTCCGGGCGGATGTTCTTGATGACGGCGTGGATGAAGTTTTATGGATATTTCCGGGCAGCCCTGTTCCTCAAACTCCGAATCCGGATGACAAGCGGCTGATGAGAAGGGGTTCGGTGGGAAGCGGCACTCCCGGTAACCTGGAAAATGATTTCTACGTAATCGATTTTAAACTTACGGGTTACCGTAATACGGACGGCACCGATGAAACTACGGATGAAGACCAGATCAGGAGTATTCTTGTGGAGATAGTTTATGATTCTCCAAACCCGGCAAGCCTTCACAACGGAAGTCAGCCGGAATACCACAGAAGACATTGGAGAAAACTGATTGTACCCAAAAACCTGCAGTTTACTCAATTTTAATAATAATTAACGGAGAAAATCATGGGCCGAGGACTTTTATTTTTGACGGGCGGGATGTTTGTGATTGTTGGTATCATTCAGCTCGGTATCAACAACAGGCAGCAGATGTTGCCCGAGAGAACGGTTGAATACCATTCGGAAAATCAGGCAAATAATATTACAGCCAGCCTGATGGATTATGCCATTAGTGAAATCAGGGAAAATCAAACATGGAAGGGAACCGGGGGCAACGGATTTACTTCCAATGATTTTTTGGGCGGTTCCGGTAGTGTTCAGGTATATGATATAAATGATTTTTTGGATCCAAATGTCACACTGCCTGATAACAGTATTCCGGGATGGAGCCAGTTTACACTTTTGCTTCACGCTACTGCTGATTATGAGGGACGCACAGTAGAAACGGAAGTGATGTTGACGAAGGATGCTTTTTCCAAGTTTTCTTATTTCACGGATGTGGAACCGAGCAATATTTGGTTTTTTAGCGGTGATGAGCTGACCGGCAGGGTTCATTCAAACGGAACCATGAATATGGTCGGAACTCCCACTTTTCACGGGATGGTAACAAGTACACAAATGTGGAATGAACACTCGAACGGGGCAGATCCCGAGTTCCTCGGAGGCTCGGATTTTAGTTTTGACCGGATTGAACTGCCAACAGATGACCAGTTGGATGCTCTTCGGTTTTCAGCAGACAACGGTGGTTTAAATTATAACAATGAAATTTACGTACGCCTCAACAGTGACGGTACTGCAAGGATTCTTGAAAATGTAAATAATAACTGGAATAATAATCCGGTTGAGCATAATGAAACCCTTGCGAATTATAACGGCGTTATATCTTCAAGTGAAAAGATATTTATAAACGGTGAATTACAGGGCCAGTTAACCGTGCACTCGGAAGATGATATTGAAATCCTGGGTGATCTGACATACCACACAGATCCTCGAGATGATCCGGCTTCTCAGGACATGCTTGGACTGGTTAGTGAACAGCAGGTTTACGTAGATCGAAATGCCCATTCGGTAAATGGCTCGAAAGATTTGAAAATACATGCTTCGATTATGGCGTTGGACAAATCTTTTACGGTTGAGGATTACAGTTCGGGAAGTGCCAGGGGTGAACTTGAGATTTTGGGTGGTATAGTTCAGGAAAGGCGTGGACCGGTCGGAACGTTTAGCGGCGGCTCACTCAGAAGCGGATACAGCAAAAGTTACCAGTACGATGAACGACTCGAAAGAATGTTTCCTCCCAGTTTTCCACGTGAAAGTTTTTTCTCTGTTGTTTATTGGAAAGACAAATCATAATCCGGAAATATCAATAAAATACTGTCATGAAGAAATTGTTAGTCATCTTTTTAATTTTATTTTTATCAGGCCTTATTCATACAGATGTGATTGCACAAGAAGCATCGATTACTTTTCATGTAAATCTGCAGCCCGAACTAAAAGACAGTACGTTTGTGCCGGGCCGCGATTATATTGAGATAACCGGTGATCAGTTTCCTTTCAGCAAATCCGGCAACCGTTTAAAAGATGATTCTGTGCCCGCTGACAGCATCTATTCCATAACTCTGAATTTTGACAGATTCAGCGTCAACAAAACTTACGCATACAATTTTATCATGAATATCAACGGGCAGCCAAGAAAGGAAAGCATGCCCCGGCAGGTTGCCATCCGCCCGGGCGAGCATGAACTGGATGCGCTTTATTTTGATGCTTTCGCCTGGTGAGGAGGAGCAGGCAATTGGCAGTTGACAGAAGACGGTTACCTGCAGGAGAAAAAAGGATGATAGTTTTATGTCAAATATAAACCCGCAAAGTTTTATCTCATGGTTGCTTCCATTTTTTCAAGATTCTGCCATTTCAGAAAGGAAACTTTGCGGGTTTTTACCTGGCATTTAATCATTGACGCGACACTAGTGTTGTGTCAATGATAAAATGCCGGATAAATCATCGGATGAGTCAACCCTGAAACAGCGCAAGAATACAAAAATGCTTGACCTTTCGATAAAACTCATCCGATGACTTTCTTCCCGCAACCGAAATATAAGCTGTTATCATCAAGCAAGACCGGCATATTTTTATTCTACACTTTAAAATAAAGACTCTTCATATCATACTTGTTAAACCCCAATAACAAAATCACCTGAACTTTTTGTATTTTTAATCGAATAACGGTTTATGATGAAGGATATAAACCATATTATATTGAAAGTAAACTCAAATTAAAGGTTTCTTAAAATGGATGAAGAAATTATACGGGATTTGAACGAAGAGCTGGATGGAGTTATTGATGAAGCTCACCGCAAAATTGATGAGTTGAATATTGAAGAAAATCTTGAAGAATTGAAAACGGAAGCTGAACTGCTGATTCGGAAATACCCGGTTCGCAGCGTTTTAGCCGGGGCCGCAGTCGGTTTTTTAATCGGCAGACTTTTCAGATAATTTAGTTATGAAGCAAAACGGCCATAATGATATTTCAGCCGGCATCAGGGAGATGAGCCGTGATGTACGCAAGTATGTCGAAAAAAGACTTGAGCTTTTTTCACTGAGTATCAGTGAGCAGCTTTCATTTATACTGGCTGATTCTATTCAACAAATTGCCGGACTGCTTCTTTTTGCCGGCGGTTTTTATTTTTTATGGATGGCACTTGGGTTTTATCTTGGTGAATTACTTGAAAGTAACAGCCTGGGGTTTCTTCTGGCCTCAATACCCTTGCTTTTTGGTGGTATCCTTTTTTTAAGAATACAGCCGGCGGGACTCACAAAAAAAATTCAATCCGATATCCTTAACAAGATGCTGGAATCGACTGGGCAAATTAAAAATGAGTTAACCGAGCATAGAGAGAATAAAGAAAGTAAAGAAGAGGTGGAGAAAACTGGCTAAACATGAAGACATAACAATTGAAGAGTTGAAACGCAGAAAAGAGCGTTTGAAACAGGAGCTTCAAACTCTTGAGTCCGGAATTGACAATTCATTTACAAAAGTAAAAAGAAATACCCTTAAGTCATTGGATGTCTCACAGCACATCCGGAACCACCCATATAAGGCAATAGGTATAGCCATTCTTGCCGGTTTTACAGCGGGAATTTCCGGCAGGAGTAAAAAAGGCAGTAAGCATGGAAATGAGGGCAGACACGGGTTTAGAAACCTTTTTCTGGATGAACTCAAAAGAGTGGCTGCCCGTCATGCTACTGATTATATTTCCCGGCTGATTGATTCCCGGCTGATGCCTTCGGATAACAAAAAGTCAAAAAAAGAAGAGGGCTGAAGAACGAAACGGCACTGATAATCGTCATCAGGGGTAATATGTTAAAAAACGTTTCGTATTTTTAAACAGAAAATTTTTTTTGCAACTCTGACGTAACTTTTACGTGTAACAAGAAATAAAATACTTTCTCAATTATGCATATGAAAAAATATCTCTGCTTTTTATCGCTACTGACATTTTTGCCGATGGTAGCCTTCTCACAGGCCCAAACAGTCACACTTCAAGGTGCGATTGATACGGCACTTAAAAATAATTTCCAGCTTCAACAGGCTGATAACAACCTTAAACTTGCCGATGTTTCCATCTGGAGTGCAAGGGCTGACTTTTTGCCCTCCATTAATGGTGGCCTTAATTATAACAGAACAACCGGGCAGCAGTTCGATCAAACTACAGTTCGTTTTGAGGATGTTACAACAAACAGAATCGGTGGTAATATTGGCCTTAATTTGACTGTTTTTGACGGTTTCAGAAATATCCTGAACCTCAGAAGCGCAAATGCAAGCCAGAAGTCACAGGAAGAATCAAGAGAAAGGCTTCGGGAAACGATTATCTTTGATACGGCAAGCCGCTTTCTCCAGGTGGCATTAGACGAGGAACTGCTCCGGATTGCTCGCCAAACCCTTGAAGCTTCCGAATCTCTGCTTGAACAAATTGAAGCGCAGGTAGAGGTAGGTGCACGGCCGACCGTCGATTTCTTTAACCAGGAATCTGAGGTGGCCAGTGATGAATTGGCAGTAATTCAGGCTGAAAATGCGTTAGAACTAAGTAAAACAAGGCTCTTGCGAATTATGCAGGTTGAGCAGGATGCCGAATACCAATATGAAATTCCTTCGTCCGAAGACCTGGCACTCATGCCGGTGGAACTTGACTTACGGCAAATGATCGATGCGGCTCTTAATAACCGCAGTGATTTACAAGCCCAGGAACATACAATTACTCAAAATGAAAATGAGATTGGCATTACGAGAGCAAACCTGTTCCCGACATTATCTGCCAGCTACAACATAAATACCAGTTATAACGATAACTTCAGGGGCATAAGTCCCGATCCTGATAACCCCGGACAATTTCTTCGATCGCCGGTGAGTTTTACCGACCAGTTTTTTGACCAACTTGTAACAAAATCTGTAGGAGCTAACTTGACGGTACCGCTCTTCACTAACTGGAACAACCGCACACAGCTTCAAAGCTCAAAAATAGCTTTAAAGAACAGCAAGCTTGACTTGGAAAACATCCGCTTTCAGATTTTTGAGGAAGTTCGCCAGGCTTACAATGATTACCTATCCTTTTCAAAAGAGCTTGAATCATCAGAGAAGTCCCTGATTGCAGCCGAACGGGCGTTTGAGACCGAACAGCAGCGGTATAACGTGGGCGCAAGTACCCTGATTGAACTGAATCAATCACAGTCCAATTTTGTGCAGGCTCAATCCAACCGGGTACAGGCAATATACAATTTTGTGTTCCAGGAAAAGCTTCTGGATTACTTCCTTGGAAGGCTTGATGCAAGAATTACATTTGATTAAATAATTAAAAACATGACTAAAAACAGTTCCTCAACAAAAAAACTGATCAAGATAATCATCGGCGGTATTCTTCTTATTGCAGCAATCGGAGCCGGTGCACGTAGTATGGGCTGGCTCGATATGAGTGAAGAGATGCTTCAGGTAGAGGCAGCCGGTGCAGAAATAAGAACCATTACCCAGATGGTTTCGGCATCCGGAAGGATTCAGCCCGAAGTTGAGGTAATAATACGCCCGGATGTCTCAGGAGAAATCACAGAATTGAATGTCCGGGAAGGCGATTTCGTAAAAAAGGATGACCTCCTGCTTAGAATCAAGCCGGATATTTACCAGGCAAGGATTGATGAACTGAATGCGGCCCTTCTTACCCAACATTCCAGGATGGAACAGGCGCGTGCCCAAATGCTGCAGGCAGAAACCGAACATAAAAAGAACAAACTGCTTTATGATTCGGAAAATATTTCGGAACTGGAGTATTTACAGACAGAAAATAATTACAAAGCCCAGAAGGCAAATTTCAAGGCTACGGAATATCAAATAGAAAGCGCAGAAGCCCAATTACGCCGGGCTAAAGAAGAACTGGAACAGACCGTGATTCGGGCTCCCCAGGACGGAACCATCAGTAAACTGAGTGTGGAATCAGGGGAACGGGTGCTCGGAAATACGCAGACTGCGGGAACTGAAATGCTTCGTATAGCCCGCATGAACCAAATGGAAGTACTTGTGGATGTCAATGAAAATGATATCGTAAATGTTAGCCCCGGCGATACTACCATTATTGAAGTTGATGCCTATCCAAACCGTTCATTTGAGGGAGTTGTTACCGAAATTGCCAATTCAGCCGAAATAACAGGATCAGGTTCTGCCGAACAAGTTACCAATTATAAGGTGAAAGTCCGGATTACAACCAGTCATAACATCAATATGGATGGTAGTGTTATGGCTGAAAACCCGGCTCTTGAAATTCCGGATGATACATTTAAACCCGTATTTAAACCAGGAATGTCAGCTACGGTTGATATCAAAACTAATACGGCTCGAAATGTTGTTTCGGTTCCGATACAAGCCGTTACAGTAAGAAATATATCTGAAATTGATGAGGGACGCAGGCTTGAAAATCTGAAATCGAACAATAAAAATGATGATGATGATTTACGGCGTGTGATATTTAAGGTATCGGATGGCCTGGCTTTAATTCAGGAAGTTGAAACCGGAATCAGCGATAATACCCACATTCAGATAATGAGTGGTGTTTCTGAAGATGATGAAATCGTAACCGGAAGTTACAGGGTGTTGTCGGAAGAATTGAGTGACAGCGCGAGAGTTGAAATTAGTGAAGTACCAGAACAGCTTGTTAAGAATTAGGATATAGAAATGGAAGAACCGATTATTCAGATTCGTGATTTAAAGAAACTCTACAAAATGGGCAGTATGGTAGTGAAAGCTCTCAATGGGGTATCATTTGATGTAAATAAAAATGAATACATAGCCATTATGGGTCCCTCAGGTTCCGGAAAGTCAACATTAATGAACATGATCGGCTGTTTGGATACTCCTACTACAGGAGAATATATTTTGAATAAAAACAGGGTGAGCGAACTTAATGATGCTGAACTTGCAAATGTTCGGAATAAAGAGATCGGCTTCGTGTTTCAAACTTTTAATCTTCTTCCCAGAACGGATTGTTTAAATAATGTTGAGTTGCCACTTATTTATGCAGGCTTGAAATCATCGGAAAGAAAAAAACAGGCCATGGCAACTCTTGAAAAAGTAGGCCTGGGCGACAGGATGGACCACAAACCGAGTGAATTGTCAGGCGGACAGCGCCAACGTGTTGCAATAGCCAGGGCACTTGTCAACAACCCATCCATTCTGCTTGCTGATGAGCCGACCGGAAACCTGGATACCAAAACCGGTGAAGAAATTATGCTCTTATTTGAAGACTTATACCGGGCCGGAAATACCATTCTGCTGGTTACTCATGAACCCGATATTGCCAATCACGCCCGGCGTACCATTCGACTCAGGGACGGATTGATTGAAAGCGATGAAAAAGTAGTAAATCCTGCCCTTGCCAATGCCTCAATAACAGCTCTTTCCGCATAAAATTTTATAGTTAAAACGATATAGGTAACAGAGAAACGTTTAAGTGAGCCGGATTGTTTGTTTTGCATGATTTTAAACAAATTATACGACTGTGTGGTTATCGGTTCAGGCATGGGTGGTATGACTGCAGCTTCCCTTTTGGCTAATGACGGCTATAAAGTACTTGTGCTCGAAGCAGCCCATCTGCCCGGCGGGTGCAGTTCTTCCTACAAGCGAAAAGGATATGTCTTTGAAAGCGGGGCAACAACACTAATCGGATTCGACAAACATCAGCCGCTTTACAGGCTTGAGAAAAAACTCGGTATTACGATTCCAAGAGAACCTGTAAGGCCTCCCATGGCAGTTCATATTAACGGTGAAACTATCGTTCGGTATCAGAATTATGAGAAGTGGCTCGAAGAAACTACGAGGATTTTCGGCAATTTTGAGAAGCAAAAAAGATTTTGGGATCTGGCTTTTAAAATATCACGCATTGTATGGAAGGTCTCAGGACGAAATCCGGCTTTTCCGCCTCAAAGATTGTCCGATATTATTCAACTGGTAAAAAACAATCCTGCCAATCTTTGGATATTACCTTATGCCTTCAAATCAGTGAAAAATGTCGCTGTTTCCATGGGACTTGATGACCCGCTTTTTTTAAAATTTCTGGATGAGCAGCTACTTATTACGGCTCAGTCCAAATCAGAATCGACTCCGTTTTTGTTTGGAGCGGCTGCGATAACCTATACCAATTACAGCAACTACTACGTGCCCGGCGGATTGCTGAACATGATCCGTATCCTGGAAGCGTTTATTCGTGAAAAGGAAGGAGAGTTGCTCACGAGAAGCAAGGTTGTGCATATTGAAAGAGATTCCGGAGAGTATGAGATTATTACGGAGAACGGAGAATATTATCGCTCTCCGGTTGTGATTTCAGGAATACCTGTATGGAATATGCCGGAAATCACGAGTGGTAAAATGTCGGAATATTTTCAAAATGAAGCGGATAAATACTCCCGGACATGGGGCGCAGTTACCATGGGAGTGGTTACCGATGATGTTTTTCCGGACGATTTTCCCCTGCATCACCAGGTTCATTTGCAACAAAGTGACCGGATTTTCGGTATAGAATCAGGATCCCTTTTTGTTTCTTTATCAAAACGGGGAGACACGGAACGCGCACCGGCCGGCAAACGTGTGTTAAACGTCTCGGCTCACGCCGTTCCAGGGCATTGGTTTTCGCTGAACGGTGACTATAATGTGATGAAATCAAAGACAGAAAACAGTATCTTATCAGTTTTGAACAAGCGCATGCCGTATTTCAAGAAAGCAAACATTGAACTGTCATTTTCTGCAACGCCGGTTACCTGGCAAAAATGGGTTCACCGGTCAAAAGGCCGTGTGGGCGGTATTCCGCAGAGCATGAACAGGTCTCTTTTAGACTGGACACCAAATAAAACACCGTTTAACGGTTTATATATGTGCGGAGACACAGTTTTTCCGGGCCAGGGAATTCCCGGCGTCACGTTAAGCGGATTCAATGTATATTACCGGGTTAACAAAAATCACAGCAAAGAAAATATTCGTTGAACTACTCAGATAATTATTCGCCCAATACGCAATTTTCGGTATTTCCGCCGGCAGTAAAGCATCTTTTGATCATAAATGTTCTATGTTTTGTTGCACTGACTACACCCGGCATCGGAGATTATTTATTCAGGTTCGGTGCGCTTTGGCCTATCGGCAGCCCCTATTTTGAAGTTTGGCAGTTGGTATCGTATATGTTCTTGCATGGTGGTTTGGGCCATATCTTTTTTAACCTTTTTGCACTCTGGATATTCGGGCAGGCAATAGAAAATTTTTGGGGCACCAAACGGTTTGCTACCTATTATTTTTTGACAGGAATCGGGGCTGCGGCTATCCACATGTTTATTGGCGGGGGAGGAGCTCCTACCATCGGGGCCTCCGGAGCGGTCTACGGAATTTTGCTTGCTTTCGGTATGATGTTTCCCGACAGGTACATCATGTTGTTGATTCCTCCCATACCAATTAAGGCCAAATATTTTGTAGCTATATTCGGTGCACTCGAATTGATGAACGGTGTAATCGGTACTCAGACAGGAATTGCACATTTTGCCCACCTCGGAGGCATGATAGTGGGATTTATACTGATTAAATCCTGGGGGATGAAAAAAGAAGACAATTACTATTACTGAACCGAGTTTTAAAGATATGAATCAGGATTCCTTTTTTGGAGCTGCAAAGAGAGGTTTTATGAGCCTGCCGGTTGCGATAAGAACCATTATCGCAATAAATGTTGTAGTGTTTATTATACAGGCCCTGGCCGGAAGGGCGGGTAACAGCCTTTTAATTGAAGCTCTTGCTTTTAACCCGGACTGGCAAACGGCATTTTTGCAGCCCTGGCGGTTTTTTACCTATATGTTTCTGCATGGCAGCGGTATCCACCTGTTATTCAACATGCTTTGGCTCTGGTGGATGGGGCGCTCGGTTGAGACTACTCTCGGGCCCCGGACATTTATCGTACTATACTTCGGTTCAGGTATCGGGGGAGCACTTCTGAATGTCCTGCTGTCATTCCTGTTGGGATCCAGCCTGGTAATCGGGGCATCCGGCGCCGTATTCGGTATTATGGTATCTTTTGCATATCTCTTCCCAAGGGCGCCGATTATGCTCATATTTTTCCCTCCGATCGAGGCCCGTTTTGTAGTTGCAGGTCTGATTGCACTTGACCTCCTGTTTATCGGTTCAGGCGACAATATTGCAAGGGCCGTGCACCTTGGCGGTGCCGGAGTAGGTTACCTGCTCATTGATGCCCAGTACAGGGGTGTCGACCTCTCGGGTTATGTGCGGAAAATCGAATCGATATGGCAGCACAGGCCGTCATCCGGCAGGAAGAGAAATAAGAATATGTACAGTGTTAGCGATGTTGAAATTATTGACGAAACCGAGCAGACAGAACTGGATAAAATACTGGAAAAAATATCTGAAAAAGGGTATGATGGGCTTACGGATGAAGAAAAAAAGAAATTATTCGATCTAAGCAAAAGAAACTAAACTCAACCATGAATCCGATAAAAAGAAGAAAATCAATCCAGGTAATGGTAGGCGACGTTCCCGTCGGAGGGGGTGCCCCGATTGTTGTTCAGTCGATGACCAATACCGACACTGCCGATATCGATGAAACAGTTGATCAGATTGACCACCTTAGCCAGGCAGGATCAGAGCTGGTGAGGATAACCGTCAATAATGACGAGGCAGCCAAAGCCGTCCCCCATATTAAAGAAAAACTGATCAACAAAGGTGTAACAGTTCCGATTATCGGCGATTTTCATTATAACGGCCACCTGCTGCTTACAAAATATCCTGACATGGCCGAGGCTCTTGCCAAATTCAGGATCAATCCCGGCAATACCGGAACCCGCACTCGCGATGAGAATTTCTGTACTATAGTTGAACAGGCCATTAAATATGGCAAGCCCGTAAGGATTGGCGTGAACTGGGGCTCGCTCGACCAGCAGCTTCTTGTACAAAAAATGGATGAAAATAACCTGCTTGATTCGCCAAAATCATCGAAAGAAGTAATGCTCGATACGATGGTTGAGAGCGCCAAAAGATCTACCGAATTGGCTGAAAAAGTTGGGCTGCCTTCGAATAAAATCCTGGTGAGCTGTAAAATGTCGGGGGTTCAGGATTTGATCAATGTGTACCAGAGAATAGCTGATGAACTTCCATACGCACTTCACCTTGGCCTGACCGAGGCGGGCATGGGCATGAAAGGCACGGTTGCCAGTTCGGTTGCTCTTGCAGTTCTTCTGCAAAGAGGAATTGGTGACACAATACGCGTATCTCTTACACCTATGCCGGGAGCCGACCGTGCAGAGGAAGTTCGCATTTGCCAGCAGATTCTTCAATCGCTCGGGATCCGGAGTTTTATCCCGCAAGTTACATCTTGTCCGGGATGCGGACGCACCAAAAGCACCTATTTTCAGGAGCTGGCTGACGAGATCCAGAATTACGTGGTTGAAATGATGCCCGTCTGGAAGGAAATTTATCCCGGTGTTGAAGAGATGGATGTAGCCGTAATGGGTTGCGTGGTTAACGGGCCCGGAGAATCGAAAAATGCAAACCTCGGCATCTCATTACCCGGAACTTTTGAGGAGCCAAAAGCGCCGGTTTATGTGGATGGAGAACACTTCACAACATTGCGCGGTGACAATATCGGCGCTGAATTCCGCCGGATTCTGGATGATTACGTAGTAAATAATTATGGCCAAAAAGAAGAAGTGGTATCCTGACTACCGGATCTGAAAATTCTAAATTAACAACTGCCGTATGAGGCTGGATCCGAAGTATTTTAACCTTTTTATCGCTGTCTGTGCAGTTATTACGCTGCTTGTAATTACTTACGGCACTATCAGCTATGTCGGCCAACAGGAAGAAGAATTTGAAACCGGGTTGACTATGATTGAACCCGGTGAGATTAAAATGCCGTACATCACGAGTAGTGATTCACTTTCATCAGAAAGACTGGCGGGGAAGCAAGTCATCATTCAATTCTGGGCAACATGGTCGGGCAAGGCTACTTCTATGCACGGTATACTGGAATCATATATGAAAGGAAATGAAAATCTGGCCGTTGTGGCGGCCGCGGTCAGGGATGATGACCAGAAAATCAGGGATTATATTAATGAAAATGATTACCCGTTTCATTACACGGAAGGAACGGAGTTTTTTCACCGGGTGCAGGCACCGGGAGTGCCATCTTTCATTTTTATAGATAGCAATGGCAGCTTTTCGGGGTATTTGGTAGGGAACGATGAGAATGCTTTAAAGGAAAAAACAGAATCACTTTTATCAAATATTGAGTAATAACGTAATCTGGATAAACGGCAAAGTTACCCGTGCAAATGATGCGACGCTGCCTGTGGATTGTATAGCCGTGAAATATGGCGCTTCCACTTTTATCACCCTTAAATATTTTGCCGGTGGCTATCTTCATTTTGATATGCATCACAATCGGCTCTGCAGGGGACTGGAATATCTTGGTGTGCCGAATGAATTGTTTCCCGGGTCAGGCCAAATTAAAACCGCATTCCGGGAACTTGCCGAAGCAAAAGGACTTGTATCGGAAATTTGCAGGGCCCGGTTCCAGGTCTCTGTTGTTGAAAGTGGCGGTTATCAAATGAATGAAAATCCAAACCTGCTTCTATCAGCAGAGCTTAACAAGTATGAGAATCCGGTGGCTGACCTCAGCCTTACTCAGGCTGAAACGAGGGTTTGTCCGGCATCAGTAAGGCCGGCAACTTTTAAATTGGGAAATAATCTGCACTATATGAGGGCCTGGCGCGAAGCAAAAAAAAGAGGTGCAGATAATGCCATAATGCTCACCTGCGACGGGGTAATTTCTGAAACGGCAACCGGAAATCTTTTTTGGTCGAAAGGCAATACGGTTTACACGCCGGATGAATCCTGTGACATCCTTCCGGGTGTTATGCGTTCTATCTGTTTTGAGCTTGTTAGGGAGATTCCCGGTTTTAAAATAGAAACAGGCCGTTATCAGCCTGATGAACTTTCTGATGCCGACCATCTCTGCATGACAAATTCCGTAGTGGGCATACTGCCGGTAAAAAGTCTTGATAACTTTAGATATTTGACTCAGGGGCCGCTTTATTCAAGCTTATTTGAAAGATTCGAAAAGTACAAAACCAGGCATCTGAAAGCATGATATCAACCCGGTTTAAATATATTGAGGATGTATGGAAATTTTTGGATAATATTCCACAATTCGGAAGAAACGGTTTCAGGGCAGCTAATTTTTCACTCGACAGGATGCTGGAATTCTGTAAAAGAGCCGGTCATCCCGAAAAACAGTTCAGGTCGATTCATGTTGCCGGCACAAACGGAAAAGGGACGGTGTGCCAGATGCTGGCTTCTGTGTTTCAACAGGCCGGTTACAAAACAGGGCTTTATACTTCGCCACACCTTGTGAGTTATTCCGAAAGATTCAATATCGATGGCAGTGAAATCCGGGACGATGAGATCCTGTTGTTTTTCAGGGAGCACGAAAGGATGCTGGATGAAATTCGCCTTACGTACTTTGAAATCAGCACTTGCCTCGCTTTCTGGTATTTTGCCAAAGAAAAGATTGACATCGGCATAATTGAAACCGGCCTGGGAGGCAGGCTGGATGCCACTAATGTGGTTTGTCCCGAAGCGAGTGTGATTACAACGATTTCGATGGATCATACCGAATTTTTGGGGGATACCATTTCAAAAATTGCATTCGAAAAAGCCGGAATTATAAAGAAAAACAGTCCGGTTTTTACAGGTCTTTTACCGGATGAGGCTATGGAAGTTATCAGGAATATATCCAAAAGGAAGAAAGCTAATGTTGTGCAAAGCAGTTCGGTTCATAGAAAATTTACATCCGACAGAATGATAGAGCTGCAAAGTACCGGTAAAAAACTCCTGATCGGCGGGGAGGGCAGAAAACTGGTAGATGCCGACAATGCTGCCCTGGCATGGAAAGTTATCAGCCAACTCCGCGGGGAATTAAGTGTCAGTGATGAGGATTTTGTGAAGGGAATCGAGGAGATGAAAAAGCGATATCCCCAACATGCCCATTTTCAAAAACTGCACCCCTCATACGAGTGGTATTTTGATGGTGCCCATAACAAAGAAGCAATCGGATCGTTGATTAACCAGCTTGTATACATTTCTGAGCTCCGAAACTGGACAGTAGTACTATCGATGATGGATGATAAGGTTTCGGAAGAAGTTTTGAACCCTTTTCAAGGCTGCAAGAGAATCTGGTATTACGAAATGAATTCTGCAAGGGCGGCATCTGTTGAAAGGGTACAGAAAATCCTAAAAAAAAGCCGTTTACTGACTGAAAAAGCAGTTACAGACGGATTTTTAAATTCTCTTAAATCTGAATTAGTAATTTTTACAGGAAGTTTTTACTTTTACCATACAGTTAGGCATTGGATGGGAAACACTGCTACCTCTAAAAGATAAATCATTTCCACGCTACATAGATTTTGATTACCTCTGTTGGGTGTTTGCTGTATATCTGAAAAATCACTGAAATCAGACTGACACCACAACCCATTACACGAAATTATTTTAATATCACTTAATTCTTCATTATGTCGGAGACACAAACCGATACATACTCAAATACAGATGCGGGTTCTTTACAAAAGAAAACCGTACAGGATCTTAAACGAATTGCCAAATCACTCGGTATCAAAGGTATATCCACGCTGAAAAAACAGGCGCTGATAGATCGTATCCTTGATAATACGGGTTCTTCAAATGCTGATAAAACAGGAATATCAAATGCACCAATACCTGAGTCAGACGGCAGTCATTACGGGGAGAAAAATCATATCGAGACGTATGACAGCAAACCCACCAGGGATAGCGGGCAATCAAAAAGAAGACATTCCAAAAATCATAAACCAAACAAAAAGCAGAATAAGAAGCATGTAAGCAATGTGCTGCCGGAATCGGGTGCCCCGACTCTTGACGAGAGGCTTCGTGAGATTATTCCACAGCTCGGAAAGTTTCTGCTGAATGAGGGTACACTTGAAATCCTGCCCGACGGTTACGGCTTTTTGAGATCCGTAAATTACAATTACAAGGCGAGTCCGGATGATATCTATGTATCGCCGTCTCAAATCAAGCGGTTCAGGCTCAAACAGGGAGATTGCGTAATTGGCATTATTCGTCCGCCTAAAGTAGGAGAACGGTATTTTGCACTGCTCCGGGTTGAAGGCGTGAACGGCAAGATTCCACATGATATGGATAACCGTGAGGATTTTGAAGACCTGATGCCGATCTATCCGGAAGAACGTTTCAAGCTTGAGCACAAGTTTAGCGAATATACTACACGAATTATTGATCTTTTTGCACCGATAGGAAAAGGCCAGCGGGGGTTGATTGTTGCTCAGCCCAAAACCGGTAAGACTACCATCCTTCGAAATATAGCCAATGCGGTAGCTGATAATAATCCTGAAACCAAAATTATGATTCTTTTGGTGGATGAACGTCCTGAAGAGGTTACCGAGATGGAACGCACGGTTAAAAATGCCGAGGTGGTTGCTTCTACATTTGACGAGAAGCCGGAAAATCATGTTGGGCTTTCAGAGATTGTGTTTGAAAAAGCCAAGCGTCTTGTGGAAAGCGGTCACGATGTATTGCTGCTCATGGATTCCATTACACGGCTTGCAAGGGCATACAATGTTGCCAAGGGCAATTCGGGAAGGACCATGACCGGTGGAGTGGATTCAGAGGCGCTGAAAGCACCGAGGCAGCTCTTCAGTTCGGCAAGAAATATTGAAAACGGCGGCAGCCTTACCATCGTTGCAACCGCACTTGTTGAAACGGGTTCAAGGATGGATGATGTCATTTTTGAAGAATTCAAGGGAACAGGCAACATGGAGATTGTTCTGGACCGCAGGCTTGCCGATCGCAGAATATTTCCTGCTATTGATATATTCAAAAGCGGAACACGCCGCGAAGAGCTTCTTGTTTCGGATGCGGAAAGAGAACGCGTAGTTCTGCTCCGGCGCTACCTGAACAACCACAACTCCATTGAAGCAGTTGAGTTTCTGCTCGATAAGATGAAAGGAACCCGCAATAACGAAGAGTTTTTACTCTCGATGAATAAATGATTGTTGTCGGGTTACTCTGATTAAGCCCTGAAAAAATAGGCTATCTGCCAAAAATAGATCCGCGTTATCCGGGAAATCCGTTTAATTCGTGATTCAAAACACTACCTCTCAACCCGGGTCCACTTCTCGTCGCTTTGGTTTGAGCGGATAACCGTTTCGATAAAAGCAAGGCCTTCAACGCCGTCGCCCACTCCGGGGAAGTCGAGATATTGCGGGTCAGGTTCTTTCCCCTCAAGCCGGCTCTGTATTGTTAAGGCTACATTCCGGTAGATGTTGGCAAAGGCTTCCAGGTAGCCCTCAGGATGGCCGGAAGGGACACGGGTATGGGTAAGGGCACCTTCGCTCAGGTATCCGTGATCTACGCCTGTTCTGTACACTTCAACCGGTTTATCCAGGTGTTTCACCAAAAGGGTATTGGGCTCCATCTGGTGCCATTCAAGTCCGCCTTTTTCGCCATAGACAAAAATTCTCAAGGCATTTTCTTCACCTGCACTGATTTGGCTGGCATGCAATACGCCTTTTGCCCCGTTATCAAACCTGAGAAGAATGTTGCCGTCATCGTCCAGCAGGCGGCCTTCCACAACATGGCTCAAATCTGCACAGAGCTCGGTAACTTTCAGTCCGGTGATGTATCCTGCAAGATTTTCAGCATGTGTACCGATGTCGCCCATCGCGCCGGCCGGCCCGGCTTTTTCAGGATCTGTTCGCCATGAGGCCTGCTTGTTATCTTCCTCAAGCCTGGTTGACAACCAGCCCTGGGGATACGCAACTACAATTTTGCGTATTTTTCCGAAAGCACCCGATTGAACCATGTCACGCGCCTGTTTTACCATCGGGTAGCCTGTGTAGGTGTGAGTCAGGGCAAAGACGAGCCCGGTCTCTTCAACCAGCTTTTCGAGTTCTCTTGCCTCCTTCAGGTTTACGGTAAGCGGTTTATCGCAAACCACATGAAATCCGTTTTCCAATGCCATTTTTGCCGGCTCGAAATGGAGATGGTTCGGTGTGACAATTGAAACCACATCCATCCTTTCCCCCTCAGGCAATTTCTTTTCTTTTTCAAACATTTCCCGATAAGAGCCATAAGATCTTTTTTCTGAGAGATAAAGCTGACGTCCGGTTTCAAGCGAACGTTCTGCAGAACTGCTGAAAGCCCCGCAAACCAATTCAATATGTCCATCGAGTGCAGCCGCTTTTCTGTGCACATCTCCTATAAAAGCCCCAATTCCGCCCCCGACCATTCCCAGGTTAATTTTTCTTTTCATGACGTTTTTAGAATGTTCTGTTTCAGATTGATATTAACAAATTAACTTACTGTGTTGAGGTAAAATCTCAAAATTGAATATATCATTCGGTTAGAATTCAGTTGCCGGTACCAATATAATCCGAAAGCCGGTGGTAGATTTTTCGTCAATATAAATCCGTGGAATCTTTGTTATCCGCTAAATTCTGAAATAACTTCCCCTCCGTGGAGGGGATTGAGGCGTGGGGTGTCTCGATCGCAATGAGGCTGTCCAAAAAGTATAGTTGGCTGCAAATCGACTTTAATTTTTTAGATTAATTTTAAATAGATGTGATATGGAGTCTTCGTGTTGCTTCGTGCCTGCGCACCGGAGTGCTTCTGCACGCAGGCGTGACTTCGCGGCTTCGCGTCAAAAACCGGCATTTTATTGCCACGAGTCCGTCGGCTGACGGATCAAAGGTTCACGAAGAAAACCTAAATAATTAAGGCATCTCTAAATCAAATAGATCTTTTTGGACAGCCTCCTATGATGTCTGGCGCAGCTATGCTGCTTTTTAGATTCCTACGGCACCGGATTGTAGCAGTAATAGGTAGAGAAAGGTTCAGAACCGGATAGCTGGCGAGTTGACAGTGGCCAATGGGAAGAGCAACCATCGTGTTTTTAAAATCCGTGAAATCCGCTACATCCGCCAAATCCGCGATTCATCTTCCGGCTTAGATCTCAATCATTCCCGATATTCTTAATGCTTCCTCATAAACGTCATCCGCATTCTCTCCCAAGAGTGTGAGATGCCCCATTTTTCGCCCCTCGCGTGAAAGCAATTTGCCATACAAGTGAAGGTGAGCATCAGCTTTCCTGAAGCTTTTATCGGTGTTATCGGCGGCAGCCGCACGATTGTGGGTTCCAAGCAGGTTGATCATCACTGCGGCAGGCTTCCTCAATTCCGTGTTGCCAAGCGGCAATCCCAAAACAGCCCTCACGTGATTTTCAAATTGGGAGGTTACACAGCCTTCAATTGTGTAGTGACCTGAATTATGCGGGCGTGGTGCCGATTCATTCAGCAACAGGCCGCCTTTTTTGGTGAGGAAAAATTCATAAGCATAAAGCCCTTTTCCATTGATAGCTTCTGTTGCTTTTAAGGCAAGCTGCTGGGCTTTTTTGCGGATGGACTCATCCACCGGTGCCGGTGCTTTTACGGCTACACAGATATGGTTTTTTTGCACGGTTTCAACACAGGGATAGACCACGGCCCCGGTCTCATTTCGTGCAACCTGGACAGCCAGTTCATGTGTAAAGGATACAAAACCTTCGGCTATGATGTCATGGCCGGCATTCCCGCCCAGTTTTTCAAAAGCATCAATCGCTTCACTCATATTTTTAGCTGTTTCGTTTCCATAGCCATCGTATCCGCCTTTTGATGATTTAAGTATGATGGGCCAGCCATGTGAGCCACTAAATTGTTCGATATCGCCGCCTGAGCGCACAAGCGCATAGGGTGTTACCGGCAGCCCGGCTTGCTCGAAAGTCTGCTTTTCAATCAGTTTGTTTTCAATAAGGGCGAAAGTTTCGGGTGACGGATAGACTGGCGTATCACTTTGTTCTCTAACCTTTTTTAAAACATTCGAATCGATAAACTCATTTTCAAGAGTGAGCAGGTCGCAATCCTCTGCAAATTCGGCAAGCTGCGATACATTTTCGTAAGAGCCCGATTTGGTATAGGGCGTCATAAACTGAACCGGCTCATTTTCAGGCCGGTCTGAAAATACGCCAACCTGTATTCCGAACCTGAATGCCTGTAAGGCTGACATACGCGCCAGTTGTCCGGCGCCTAAAAATCCAAGCCTGAAGTCTGCGGATAGGGGTGATTTATTCATTATTTACTATTTAAGTTTTATATATAAGTTTGAAAATTACAAATCAAGAAGACAAATTCATCTTTACTTTTTTTATTAAAACCGTGACAGAATGCTATCTTGAGATAACTGCCAATGATATTGCATATTCATGATTTCCGAACATAATTTACAACTTCTGCTGAAATCACTTTCCGAATGGCTTCGCCCGGATAACATCCGGCTGAAGCAGGCCATTGACCGGACCGTCGATGAAAATCTGTTTTCATTTGAAGATATCAGGCACCAGCTCCTGGTATTGAAGAACAAGGCAACCGAATCTGCGCTTCGGGAATGGCTTTCTAAAAATAAGGCCGGTGATGCAGAAACAGAAAGAAAAAAGATCTTTTTTCTTCATGCAGGAAATTTACCGCTTGTGGGATTTCAGGATGTTATTGCAGCCGTTTTGACCGATTCTGTTTATGCGGGAAAATTATCCCGAAAAGATCCTTACCTGTTGCCAACATTTATGGAATGCCTTCAGGCTCGGGGATTGTTTACGGAGGCCGGCTGGAACACTGATATCGGAAAATTTCGTGGTTTGCAGGCAGACGCCATGATATTTTCAGGGTCAGGAGAGTCTGTCAGGGATGTACAAGCCACCACAAGGAATTTGAAGGCAGTTAAAAAAGGAGCATTAGAGTTGATCAGGACAGCTCATTTTTCGATAGCATATATTGAAGATCACCAGCCGGATACTTTTTCCGATTTGACAGAAGCCGTTTTCAGGTACGGCGGACTTGGATGCCGTTCTGTTCACATTGTGGTGGCGCCTTTTTCACTGAATTCAATAAAGTGTGAATTTACCGATTATGTGGAGGCATTTTGGTTAAAAAATAAACAGCACCGGAAACCGCCTGCTTCCCTGTTTCACAGGTATGCCTGTAATAAAGCCGTGGGAATTCAACAATCATGGCTGGATGATTTTCTGATAGAGGAAACAGATAAAATTCCGGATTCGGATTTTGTTTTGCACTGGGTTCAGGGAGGGCCGGAAAAAGTGAAAGAGCTTATCGACAAAGCAGGAGACAGTTTGCAAACGGTCTATCACTCAGGAGATAAAAAGGTTGTTGCCGATCTTTCAATTGAGGCGGAAGCATTGTCAACGGCTCAGGCTCCCCCGGTTTATTGGAAACCGGATGGCGTTGATACGATTGCCTGGATAGCAGGTTCAACCTCCCTCGACTGAAGAGTGGCCATGCCACCAAAATCAAAACATGCCACGGTCACTCGTCTGTCGAGTTCAAAGTGTCTTGAAACCGGGCTGCCTGGGGCTTGATCTTAGCAGCTTTAAATTGTCAGGTTCTGTCTTATTTCTTTTTTTATAGTTAGTACATGCGAGAAAATGTTTTTCATACCGACCCGGAAATAATGGGAGGCACACTTGTATCCAAAGGAACAAGAGTACCTGTCCGAACTTTATTCGACTTACCGCTTTGAATTTTGCAAAATATATATACTTCGAAACTCATTGCATCACACTGTGTTACTCTGTGGTTTAAAAACGGCACAAGAAGTATTTAAACA